>CAZKPE010000326.1:0-3999 GCA_964554545.1 uncultured Lewinella sp. | reverse complement strand
TCTGCCACGTCAACGACGCCGGCCACATCAGCAGCGGCCTGATGCCGGACGGAAAGGGTGATTACTTCATCACGGTCAGTAAGCAGGTCCGCGACCGGTTTGGACTGGAGGAAGGTGACGAGGTACAGCTGCGGCTAGAACCCGACAACAGCGCCTACGGCATCCCCCTCCCCGCCGAGGCCGCCGAACTCTGGGACCTGGACCCGGAAGCCCACGCCGTCTTCCACCGCCTCACCCCCGGCAAACAGCGCGGGCTCCTCTACCAGATCGACAAGCTCAAACGACCGGAGTCGCGGGCGAAGCGGGCCGTGCAGATCCACGACTACCTGAAATCCGTCGACGGTAAACTGGACTACCGGGAGTTGAACGCCTACATCAAGGTGGATAATCGGGGGTACTGATTCCCCTTGCACCTGCGTCCGCGCCCTGGTTACTACCTTTTGCGGACGAAATTTGTCCCTATGTACCGTATGGCCCTCCTTATGCTCTGTCTGGCCTGCTCGCTTTCGCTGGCTGCCCAAGAAGAGCCCGCCGACACCACCCTCAGCCAGCGCCTCCACGGACTTGAATTCCGCAACATCGGCCCCTTCCGTGGCGGGCGCAGCAATGCCATCACCGGCGTACCCGGCCAGCCGATGCGCTACTACTTCGGGGGCGTGGGCGGCGGCATCTTCCGCACCGATGATGGGGGGATCAGCTGGTACAACATCTCCGATGGGCAACTCAATACCGGTTCCATCGGGGTGATCACCGTGGCCCCCAGCGACCCCAATGTTATCTACGTCGGCACGGGCGAGCACGCCGTGCGGGGGGTGATGACCTCGGCCGGCGACGGCGTCTACCGCAGCGACGATGCGGGTAAGAGCTGGCGGCATCTGGGACTAAAAGACAGCCGGCATATCGCCGAAATCCGGGTCCACCCCAGTGATCCCGAACGGGTCTACGTGGCCGTACAGGGGGCGGTCCACGGCGATAGCGAGACCCGCGGCGTCTACCGCAGCACCGACGGGGGGGATAACTGGGAGCGCGTACTCTACGTCGACGAAACGACGGGCGCGGCCGATCTGAGTATGGACGTCACCAACCCCCGCATCCTCTACGCTGGTATGTGGGACCATCGCCGCTACCCCTGGTCGGTGCGCAGTGGCGGGCCCGGCAGCGGCATCTACAAATCGACCGACGGCGGCGACAACTGGCAGCGGCTCACCGAAGGACTGCCCGACACCCTCGGAAAGGTAGCCGTTTCGGTTAGTCCTGCCAATCCCGACCGCGTCTACGCCAATATCGAGGCCCGCGACGAGGCCGGCGGCGTGTACCGCAGCGACGACGGCGGCCAGAGCTGGACGCAAACCAGCAAGGACCGCGTTACCATCGCCCGCGCCTGGTACTACACCGAGATCTTTGCCGACCCGGTCAATCCCGACGTGGTGTACGTGCTCAATGCCCCGGTGCTCAAGTCAATCGACGGGGGCCGCAGCTTTTCGCCCATCCCGGTCAACCACACCGACCAGCACGAGCTCTGGATCAATCCCGAGAACCCCCGAAACATGGCCCTGGCCAACGACGGCGGCGCGGCCATCACCTTCAACGGGGGCAAAAGTTGGAGTAGCCAGGACAACCAGCCTACCGCCCAGTTCTACCGGGTCATCACCGATCGACAGGTGCCTTACCGGGTGTACGGCGGGCAGCAGGACAACTCCACCGTCGATATCGTGAGCCGGACCCGCGGCGGCGGCATCGGCACCAGCGACTGGCGGCCTACCGCCGGCGGCGAGAGTGCCTTTCTGGCCTTCGACCCCGACAACCCCCGCTACGTGATGGGCGGCAGCTACCAGGGCAATATCTCGGTAGTCGACAACGAGACCGGCACTGAAGTGGACGTAATGGCCAAACCCGTCGCCGGACTCGCCACCCTACCCACCGAGATGGCCTACCGCTTCAACTGGAATGCCCCCATCGTCGCCCAACCCCAGGACCCGAGTGTCATCTACCACGCCGGCAATAAGGTGCTCAAAACTACCGACCGCGGTGCGAGCTGGACCGAAATCAGCGATGACCTCACCCGCAACGATACCAGCAAGCAGATCGTTGGCGGCTACCCCTTCACCAACGAGGGGGCCGGCGGCGAGAACTACGGCACCATCAGTTACCTGGTGGCTAGTCCCCACCGCGCCGGGGAGCTCTGGGTGGGTACCGATGACGGCCGCGTCTGGCTGACCCGCAATGAAGGCGACGAATGGGAAGAGATCACCCCCCGCGGCATGGGCGAAAAGCTGGTCAACGCCATTGAAGTTTCCCCCCACGATGCGGCCACGGCCTACCTGGCGATCACGAATTATAAGTTCAATGACTTCACGCCGCAAGTTTACCGGACCACCGACTACGGCAAGAGCTGGACGGAGCTGAACGAGGGCTTCGGGGAGGAAAACTTCGTCCGCGTCGTTCGGGTAGACCCGAAAAAGCCTGAGCTGCTCTACGCTGGTACCGAGCGTGGTCTGTACATCTCCTTCAACGGTGGTCGGGAGTGGGAGCAACTGCAGCTCAACCTCCCCAACGCTCCCATCCTCGACCTCACCGTAGCCGACAACGACCTCGTCGTAGCCACCTCCGGCCGCGCCTTCTGGGTACTCGACGACCTGAGTGCGCTGCAGCAAATGGCGGGTGAACTGCCCGACTCCCCCACCCTCTTCGCGCCGAAGCCGACCTACCGCTACACCCTCTCCGGCGGCGGTGGCCCGGAGGACAACGAAGGACAAAACGCGGCGGCGGGGATCACTATCGACTACTACCTGCCCGAGGCGCTGGACTCGGCAACGGTAAGCCTGGACGTACTAGACGCCGGCGGTGCGCAGGTGCGGAGTTTTACCAACAAACCCAAAGAACGCAAGACCTGGACCGGCGGCCCCGCCCCCGAATCCAAGCTCCCCACCGAAGCCGGACTCAACCGCTTCAACTGGGATCTCCGCCGACAGACCCTGCCCGCCGTGGAGGGGGTCTTCGTGCTGGGCGATTACCGGGGTAGTCTGGTCGGACCGGGTACCTACACCCTTCAGCTAAGCACGCCGACCGACACCCAGCAAGTCATCGCCACCCTACTCGCCGATCCGAACCTAGATGCCAAACCTGAAGATTATACCGCCCAACAAGAAGTCCTCACCGAGATTGAGGCGACCGTCACCGACATCCACTCCTCCGTCAACCGGATGCGGAAGGTGAAGTCGCAGGTGGAAGCCCTACAATCTACCCTCGCCGACCGGGATGATGCCAAAGCCCTTCGCGAACTAGGCGGAGACATCCTCTCCCGCATCACCGAATGGGAAGAAAACCTCATTCAGCCCCGCACGAAGACCTTCCAGGACGTCATCAACTACCCCAACCGCCTCAACGCCGAACTGATGAATCTCAAGAGCCGCGTGGATGGCCCCGTACCCACCGTCACCGCCGGTGCCCGGGAACGACTGGCGGAACTGACGGGGGATTGGCAGCGCTACCGCTCCGTACTTGACCAAATCATTCTGGAGGATATCGATGCCTACAATAAGCTGTACCGGGAGCTGGAATTGCCGGCTTTGATCGTGCCTTCCGCCGATGATTGAGGGGAATTGATTGCACCTGCGCGCCGCCGCCCCATTGTGTATTCCACATGATCCCTCTCCACCACGAAGGGCTACGCGGGGCTGGCGCCCTCGCTAAAGCCCTCCGCTAAGTGTGACCGACCCTTCCAGGGCCGCACCGCACCTGACACCCCGACACCCCGACACCCCGACACCCGACAACTACCTACCTTTCGACCATGGAAGGATTCGCCCTGCACCCCATTGACATCGCCATCATTGTCCTGTACATCCTGGCGACGGTCGGCATCGGCTTTTACATCTCCAAAAAGGCGAGTAGCAGTCTGGAGAACTACTTTTTGGGCGGCAACGAGATCAAGTGGCAGTTCCTGGGACTGAGCAATGCCTCGGGGATGTTCGACATCTCGGGGACGATGTGGATGGT
>CAZKPE010000325.1:0-4060 GCA_964554545.1 uncultured Lewinella sp. | reverse complement strand
CGCTCCTTCAGTTTCGCCCATTCCGCATTCAGCTCCTTCATTCGCTTGCGCGTGCCGGCATTGACCCGGGGCAGACTGCTCTCGGCGTGGTTAAGCACGAACAGGTAGTTGGCCGTGAACTTGTTTGGGTAATTCTCCACATCATCGTAGGCCTTGGACTTGCGCTGCACCATGTCTTCGTCCCAGGCCTGCATACTGTCGTGAAGCTCCCGGGCGCGACCGGCGAGTTCGTGCATCCCCTCCCCTTCCAGCATTTTCGTCAACTCCGCTAACTGCTCTCGTGCGGCCCGCACGTCATTTACCAATTGGTGCATATCGTTCACCTCCTGCTCGGCTGCCTGCATGAACGCATGGTAATCGGCGTAGTCCTCGGCCGTGAGCCCGTAGTTCGGATTCGGCTTCACCAGCAGCGGACTGGAAACCGCCTCGTGGCCCTTTACCCGAAGGTGCACGGTATACTCCCCCGGACTCACCCGGTGCCCCCGGAAACTCCCCTCGATGTAGGCGGTCGGGGCCCCCTGCAGGTTCGGGTGCCGCAAATCCCAGACAAAACGATTCAGCCCCATCCTAGCGGGCAATTTCGTAGCGGCGGGCGGTCCGCCGGCATAAGTCTCCACGGAGGGCGGTGTGGGGACGAACGTCCGTACCGTATCGCCATCGGCATCCAGAATGCTCAGTGTAACGTCCAGCGAATCCGCGGGCAGGTAGTAATACAGTACCGCTCCGCTGGCCGGATTCACGCCACCTTCGGGATCAGTCGCTTCGACCTGCTCCCCGTTCGCGTCGAGGGAGCTTCGACCACTCGTCAACACGACCGGGGCGGGATCGTACAGGCTTACCGTTTCCGACTTGCCCCGGTACTGCCGAACCGTCTCCAGATCATCGAGCACCCAGAAAGCACGGCCGGAGGTCGCCACGATCAAATCGTCGTGAGCAACCTTCAGGTCAGTGATCGGGCTTTGCGGCAAGTTCAGGTTGAACGGCTGCCAGGAGTCCCCATCGGTAAAGCTGACGAACACCCCCTTTTCCGTACCGGCGAAAAGCAGTCCCTCCCGCTCCGTATCCTCCCGGATCACCCGGGTGTAGGCTCCGTGGGGTAAATCGCCGCTGATGTCGGTCCACGACTTCCCGTAGTCAGTTGTGCGGTAGGCCCGGGGCGTCAGGTCGTTGAATTTATAGCGGGTCGTGGCGATATAGGCCGTAGCCGGGTCGTGGGGGCTCACGTCGATCGCATTAACCAGTGTTTCTCCCATCCCCCTGGGGCTTACGTCCGTCCAGTTCTCCCCGTTGTCACGGGTCAGTTGTACGCGACCGTCATCGGTGCCCACCCAGATCACGCCGGCCTCGTGGGGGGATTCGCGGACGTAGCTGATGGTACCGTAGTTCTCCGCACCGACGGCTTCAACGGTATACGGCCCACCCCCCTTGATCTGCTTATCCTTCTGGTTGCGGGTCAGATCGGGACTCGCTTCCTCCCAATTCTGTCCGCGATCGCGGGTCCGTAGTAGCAATTGGGCGGCATGGTAGTACGTGTCCTCCTCATGCTGGGAACGAATGATCGGCGCGTTCCAGTTGAAGCGGTACTTCATGTCACTGGCCGCCCGCCCGAGATACTGAATGGGTTCCGACATGATGCTGGTGCCGGCTTCGGCTTCCCGGTCGATCACCTCGATCGTGCCCAGGTAACTACCCCCCATGACGTAGCGGGGATCGTCGGGGTCGAAGGCCAGGAAAGCGCTCTCCCCTCCCGCGGAAGGCTCCCAATCGCGCAGCCCGATCCCTCCGGATGACGAGCGGCTGGCAATGGAAACGGAGGTGTTGTCCTGTTGTCCACCGTAGATACGGTAAGGGAACTGGTTGTCGACACTGATGCGGTAAAACTGCCCCGTCGGCATCCTATCCTGCCCCGACCAGTGCTCCCCGTAGTCGAAACTCACGGCCGCCCCCCCGTCGTTCGCGATACACAGATTGCGGGAGTTATCCGGGTTGATCCAGAGATCGTGGTAGTCGCCGTGGGTTCCGCTGAGTCGCTCCCAGCTCTTCCCGCCGTCGATGCTGCGCAGGGCTGGCGCACTCAGGACGTACACCACGTTCTCATTATTCGGATCGGCGAAGACCTCCAGGTAGTACCAGGCCCGCTGGATGAGGCGGTGATCGTCGCTTATCCGGTCAAAGCTTGCACCTGCGTCCGCGCTCACGAACAATCCCCCCTTTTCGGCATCGGAATCACTTTCTACAAGGGCATACACCTTCTCGGGGTTGGCGGGGCTTACGGCGATAGCCAGTTTGCCCTTCTCTTCCGGCAGGCCCACGGTCAGTTCGGTCCAATTGTTGCCCCCATCGGTTGACTTATAAAAGCCGCTGCCTGGCCCACCGCTCACCACCTGCCAGGGGAGCCGCTGGTGGTGCCACATGGCGGCGTAGAGCACGTTGGGGTTGGTGGCGTCCATACTCAGTTCGGAAGCCCCCGTGAGTTCGTTGACGTAGAGGACGCGCTCCCAGTTCTCTCCGCCGTCCATCGTTCGGTAGACGCCCCGCTCTTCGTTCGGGCCGTAGAGTTGGCCCTGTGCAGCCACGTAAGCCACGTCGGGATTGGCGGGGTGGACGATGATGCGGGAAATGTGATGGGTTGTTGCCAGTCCAAGGTGCCGCCAGCTCTTTCCGCCGTCATCCGATCGGTAAACGCCATCGCCGTGGGTGGTCATGACCCCCCGGGGTGCGTGCTCCCCCATGCCCACGTACACGATGCGGGGGTGGGACCGGGAGACGGCCACCGCCCCCACCGAGCCGGTTTGGAAGTAACCGTCGGATACGTTGTTCCACCTTTGCCCACCGTCGGTCGTTTTCCAGAGCCCGCCGCCGGTAGTTCCCATGTAGTAAGTCAGGGGGTCACCGACCACCCCGCTGGCGCAGACACTACGGCCACCGCGGAAGGGTCCGATGCTGCGGTACTGCAGGGGCTTGAAGAAATCGGCTACCGTTGACGGCTGGTCAGTGGTCTGGGCGCGGACGCAGGTGCCATCGAATCGGGTGAACAGAAAACAGAGTAACAGCAGGGGGAGGGTTAAAATTTCCTTCATCCGGGAAATATACGAAGGTTCGGTGATGACTTTTTCTTACCTTCGGCCGCATTTTCCCACCGTCCAGTAATCATGGACACAACCTTCTTTCCTTTGCGCCTTCCCCTATTTTACCTATTCGCACTCGCCATCGTCTCGTTCACGGCCTGTGGCGAAGACGATCCCGTTCAGGACGATTCGCTGCTGGTTGGCGAATGGCAGGCCACCTCCGGTGTTCAGGAGGGCCGGACCACGAACTCCGGTGGCGGCTTCAACCTGGCCCTGGACTTCACCTCCACCCTCGACAACCCCGAGGATTACCGGGTGACCTTCAGCAGCAACCCGAACGTCGTCACGCCCAGCGGCAACCCATCCTTCACCACGGTTTACACCATCGACGGCAACACGACCTCCATGTCTTTACCGGTCACGGAGCCGCTTCAGCCCAGCACCTACGAGGTTTCCGGCAATACGATCACCTTCATCGGCGCGAATGGCGAGCGGCAGGACGCGACCCTCGTCACCCTGACCGAGACCGAGCTCGTATTGTCGGGAGAGTTCAATTTCACCCAGCAGACCAGCGGCTTCAATATCGAGCAGCGGTCGGAGTGGACGTACCGGTTTGAGCGGTAGTTAACTATAGCCTGTAACGGACGCGCAAGCCCCGGTCGACTGAGGTCTGCTGGGGGCTTGTTGTAATACTGGAGTCTGCAATTCATAACTGGTCGATGACCTGCAGCATAGTATGATAGACGAAAGGTGGGTTATACGGAGTCGAATGATGGACCAGCCGCACGATGATGACGTTCTTTTTGGGATAGACGTAAATCAACTGTCCAAAGAGGCCCACTGCGTAGAAGGTGCCATACTCCTCTGGGCCGACGGCAAAATTGTACTGATAGTCCCAGCGGCTTCCTTCCGTCGCGTCCCGGCAGAGCGCTTCCCGGACAAATGCCTCGGGTATGATCTGGCGGCCGTTGCACCTGCCCTGGTGGAGGTAT
>CAZKPE010000324.1:0-4085 GCA_964554545.1 uncultured Lewinella sp. | reverse complement strand
GCCCGGTCCAGCACCCACGCATAATCCCGCGCAACTTCCTTTATCCGTTCGAAGCGCCCACTCGCCCCCCCGTGCCCCGCCTCCATATTCGTATGGAAAAGAATGTCGTTATCGTCCGTCTTCAGCTCCCGCAGCTTGGCCACCCACTTGGCGGGTTCCCAGTATTGCACCTGACTATCGTGCAGCCCGGTCGTGACCAGCATAGGCGGGTAGGCCTGGGCCGTCACCTGATCCAGCGGACTGTAACTCTTGATGTAGTGGTAGTACTCCGGCTCATTCGGGTTGCCCCACTCGTCGTATTCCCCGGTGGTCAGCGGGATGCTGTCATCGAGCATGGTGGTCACCACATCCACGAAGGGCACTTGGCTTACTATACCTGCCCACAAATCGGGCCGCATATTCGCCACCGCTCCCATCAGCAGTCCACCCGCGGACCCGCCCATGGCATAGAGCCGGTCCGTCCGGGTGTAACCGTGCGCGACGAGCCACTCCCCGGCATCGATAAAGTCGTGGAAGGTATTTTTCTTCTTCAGCAGTTTCCCCTCTTCGTACCACCGGCGACCCATCTCTTCCCCGCCGCGAATGTGGGCAATAGCGAAGATCATGCCCCGGTTCAGCAGGCTCAGGCGGGTGATGCTGAAGCTAGGGTCCAGGCTGTGACCGTAGCTGCCGTAGGCGTACAACAGCAGGGGGGCACTGCCGTCACGGGGCGTGTCCTTATGATAGACGATCGAGAGCGGCACCCGCGTCCCGTCCCGCGACTCGCTAAACACCCGTTCGCTAACGTAGTCGTTCGGCGAAAAGTCGCCCAGTACGGGCTGCTGCTTGAGCAGTTCCCGCTCCCGGCTGCGCATATTGTAATCGTAGGTACTCGGCGGCGTGGTCATGCTCTGATAGCCGAAGCGGAGCACCTCGGTATCCAGTTCGGGATTCATGCTTGTGTAGGCCATGTAGGCGGCATCGGGGAATTCCAGATAGTGCTCTTCCCCCGCGAAGGGCCGGATGCGGAGCTGGGTCAGTCCGCGGGCGCGCTCGCTCAGTACCAGGTAGTCGCGGAACACCTCGACGCCCTCCAGTAGCACGTCCTCCCGGGGGCCGATGACGGTCTGCCAGTGTTCTTTTTCGGTACGATCCTCGGGCGTAACCATCAATTGAAAATTCTCGGCCTGGTAGTTCGTCAGCACGAAAAACTGATCGTCCAGGTGCTCGATACCGTACTCGAGCTTCCGCTCCCGGACCTGGAAAAGGCGGGGCTCCCCCAGGGGATCGTCGGCCCGCAGCAGCCGGTATTCGGTACTCACCGTCTGGGCCGAGCCGATAATGATGTACTTACGCGATTTGGAGCGGTAGACGTAGGCCCGGAAGGTCTCGTCCGTCTCCTCGTACACCGTCACGTCGTCCTGGGGGGCGGTACCGAGGCGGTGGCGCATGATCTTGTAGGGGCGCAGGGCCTCGTCCTTCACGCTGTAGAACAGGTACTGCCCATCGGCGCTCCAGACGCTGCCCCCGGTGGTGTTCGGAATCTGGTCGGCGAGGTTTTGTCCGGTCACCGTATCCTTCACGTGGATGGTGTAGATGCGTCGGCTCAAAGTGTCCTCCCCGTAGCTCACGTAGCGGTTGTCGTCGCTTACGGCCAGTCCGCCGAGGTGGTAATAGTCGTGAGGGGCGGCCATTTCGTTCACGTCGAAAAGCAGTTCCTCCTCCTCGCTTTTTACCGGGCGGCGGAAGTAGCGGGGGTACTGGTCGCCGGTCTCGTAGGCGGTGCGGTACACATAGCCGTGTTTAGTGTAGGGCACGCTGCTGTCATCCTCCTTGATCCGCCCCTTCATCTCCTGAAATAGCTTTTCCCGGAAATCTTTAAGCCGCTCCATTTTGTGATCGAAGTAGGCGTTTTCGGCTTCCAGGTGGGCGATCACCTCGGGGTCTTCCCGCTCCTTCATCCAGTAGTAGTCGTCCTGGCGGGTATCACCGTGAAGTTCCAGTGTTTTAGGTTCCTTTTTAGGCCGGGGTGGGTGCATATCGATCTGATAATTCAGCCCCATAACCCCGGCAGAGAGGATAAGTTGGGCGGCGGGGCGCAGGTGCGGAGGGAGTTGGTGAATTGTGGGGTTGTTGGGTTGTTGGGTTGTGGGGTTGTTGGGTTGGGGGTTGTTGGGTTGTTGGGGTAGTAAATGGAAAATATACGCGACCTAGTGGCTGCGGCAGTCGTTGGCTGGTGGGAGGCAACGGATTGACGGGAAAGATTCGTTATTCAGGTAGATCGATTTCCGATTCACTCTACACCTGCGTCCCCGCCCACCTTACGCCCCGTTAATGCGCTACATCCTGCTGCTTTTTCCGGTCCTGCTTAGCTCCGGAATGGTCGCCCAGTCTACCCTGAGTGGCTATCTGACCGATGCCGCTACCGGGGAGCCCCTGCTGGCCGCCAACGTAATCGAACTGAAGACCGGCCGCGGAGCCGTAGCGAACACCTACGGTTTCTACAGTCTGACGCTGCCCGCGGATTTGGATACGGCGCGGCTGCGGTACTCCTACATTGGTTACGCGAGCGTGGACACAACGGTGACCGTGGTGGCTGACCGCACGTTATCCGTATCCTTCCGGGCGGCGATCGATCTGGCTACGGTGGAAGTGAGTAGCGACCGAGGCGAGCGGATCGAGCAACGCATCCAGATGAGTACCATTGAGGTGCCGGTCGGCCAACTCAAGCGAGTGCCGGCCCTGCTGGGGGAGGTGGACGTGCTCAAGAGTCTGCAATTGCTTCCCGGGGTGCAGAGTGGGGGAGAGGGGACCACGGGGCTGTACGTGCGCGGGGGTAGCCCGGACCAGAACCTCGTCCTGCTGGACGGCGTGCCGGTGTACAACGTCAGTCATGCCCTCGGCATCTTTTCGGTCTTTAACGCCGACGCACTGCGCAACGTCAGCCTGATCAAGGGCGGCTTTCCGGCCCGCTACGGGGGGCGGCTTTCCAGCGTGCTCAACATCAATATGAAGGAAGGCAACCTGAAGGAATGGGAGGGGGAGGGCTCGCTGGGGCTGATCTCCTCCAAGCTCACGCTGAGCGGGCCGATCCGGAAGGAACAGACGAGTGTACTGGTCTCCGCGCGCCGCACCTACGCCGACCTGATCGCCGGCCCACTCATCAAATCGGGTCAACCGAACGACGAGGACACTGACCTCGGGCTGTACTTCTACGACCTGAACGGGAAATTACAGCACAAGCTCAATGAGCGGAACCGACTGTTCCTGAGCTTTTACGCCGGTAGCGATGTCTTCAGCACCCGGACTACGGAAGCCGAAGAAACCTACGGCGGCGGTACCGACTGGGGGAACATCATTTCCGCCGCCCGTTGGAACTGGCAAGTCGGCCCGAAGCTGTTCCTCAATACGACGGCCACCTACAGCCGCTACCGCATCAACGTGGATAATGAGAATAGCGATGCAACGGAGGTCTACCGCTCGCGCTACTTCAGTGGCATCGATGACGTAGGGGCGAAGGTGGATGCCGACTACATTGCCAGTGCGACTCACTACTTCCGATTCGGGACGGGCTACACCCACCATACCTACCGGCCCGGGGCGGTAAGCCTGCTGAGCGCGGTGGACGAACAGGTAGAATTGGATACGCTAATTGGTAATCGGCCCACCGACAGTCACGAGCTGTATGCCTACGTCGAGGACGATATCCGTTTGGGAAGATTAGGGGTAAATGTCGGTGTGCACCTTTCCGGTTTTGTCGTCGACGGCCAGCGGTACGGCAGTTTGCAGCCGCGCCTGGGCCTGCGTTACCTCATCGGGGAAGCGCTCTCCCTGAAGGCGAGCTACAGCCGGATGCAGCAGTACATCAACCTGCTGACGAGCGAGGCGCTGAGCCTGCCGACCGACCTCTGGGTGCCGAGCACGGCCCGCATTCGCCCGCAGCAGTCCTGGCAGGTGGCTGCCGGCGCAGCACGGACCTTCGCCGACGACTACGAGATCAGCCTAGAGGGCTTTTACAAACGGATGGATAACGTCGTCTCCTTCCGGGAGGGCGCAAGCTTCCTGCTCGGGCTCGAAAATGACTGGGAAGAAAAAGTCACCCAGGG
>CAZKPE010000323.1:0-4087 GCA_964554545.1 uncultured Lewinella sp. | reverse complement strand
GAAGGTGGGAGGTGTTGGGTTGTTGGGTTGTTGGGTTGTCGGGTGTGGGGTGTCGGGGTGCGGGGTGTCGGGGTGCGGGGTGTCGGGTTGCGGTTCTTCCGCTACTTCAGGGCTTTTTTTTTCCAGGGCGGTGGGGGCGGCAACGGCGATGGGCTCGTTGCGAAAGGCCCGGCGGATGGTGACCATACGCAGCAGGCTCATCTCTACATGCAGCCGTTTATTGCGGGCCATCTTGTAGTTCAGGTCGCAGTCGTTGGCGATGTCGAGGGCGGTGAGGAGGAGGTCGGGGGGGCTGATGGCGGACTGCTGCCGGTAGCGATCCCGGAGGCGGTCACCGACTTCAAGGAGTTGGAGGGTGCCGGGGTCTTTGCAGACCAGCAGGTCGCGAAGGTGGGCGGCTAGTCCGTTGAGAAAGAGGTCGGCGTCGAAGCCGCGGCGCAGTACCTCGTCGAAGAGTAGGAGCATGCCGGCCCGGTCTTCGGTGAGGAGGCAGTCGACGGCCCGGAAGAAGTAGTCGTAGTCAAGGACGTTGAGATTCTCGATGACCGCCCCGTAGGTGATCTCCTTACCGCTGAAGCTGACGATGCGGTCGAAGATGGATAGCGCATCCCGCAACGCCCCGTCGGCCTTCTGGGCGATGATGTGCAGGGCATCGGGGTCGGCGGTGATACCCTCCCGCTGGCAGATGTCCTGGAGGTGGGCGATGATGTCCGCCGGCTGAATGCGCTTGAAGTCGAAGATCTGGCAGCGCGACAGGATGGTCGGGATGATCTTGTGCTTCTCGGTCGTGGCCAGGATGAAGATGGCGTAGGGCGGCGGCTCCTCCAGCGTCTTCAGGAAAGCGTTGAAGGCCTGCTGGCTCAGCATGTGGACCTCATCGATGATGAAGACCTTGTAGTCGCCCCGCTGCGGTGGGAAGCGCACCTGCTCGGTCAGGGCCCGGATGTGGTCGACGGAGTTATTGGAAGCCGCATCCAGCTCAGTGATATTGAGGCTGGCATTGTGGTTGAAGGCCTCGCAGCTGGAGCAAGTGTTGCAGGGCTCGAAGTCTTCGGTACGGTTCTCGCAGTTGAGCACCTTGGCCAGGATGCGGGCGGAGGTGGTCTTGCCAACGCCGCGGGGGCCGCAGAACAGGAAGGCGTGGGCCAGGTGATCGGTCTGCAGGGCGTTCTTGAGCGTCCGCGAGACGTGCTGCTGCCCCACCACCTCATCGAAGCGGACGGGGCGGTACTTGCGGGCGGATACGACGAACTGGCTCATGGGGCGCACAAGGTACGATTTGGCTGCCGCACACCTCTGCGTAACCCTCCGCGCATCCCTCCGCCCCCTCGGCGGTGAACCCCCGGCCTTCTCCTACTCAATCATCTCCGTAGCCACGATCGCCCCGGCCCGGGTGTAGACCGAGTCGATCCAGGCGGGTTCGCGGCGCACGATCCACATCAGGCTGTCGAATTCGGCGCGCGTAAGTCCGTGCTCGGCCAGGGTGGAATCGTAGTAAATGGTCTGCATACTGTCCCGCACCGCAATCGGGACCTCATTAACCAACGACTGAGCCAGGTGCAGGTCGGCCACCACCCGGGAGAGGAGGGGGGCGTCTACTGGTGGGGCCCCAGGGCCGGTTTCGGCGCAGGCGCAGCAGAACAGAAGGAGGACGGCCAGCCCCCTCACTTGCCGTCTTTGGGATAGAGAAAGCTGATTCGTTCGGCCTCGGCCAATTTCCACTTCGACCACTTCTTGGTATCGGCTTTGCTGCCTACGATGCCACAGGTGGGGACGTTACCGATGTAATCATCGTTTTCGAGGGCGTTGGCCACTTCGGTGTAGCCGGGGTTGTGACCGAAGACGAGTACGGTCTTCCAATCTTCGGGCAGCTCCTGAATGCACTTCTGAATCGTTTTAGGACCGGCGTGGTAAAGGTTTTTATCCTGTAGGACTTGTTTCTTCCCCAGCCCAAAGGCTTCGGTAAAACACTGAGCCGTTTGTCGGGCGCGCTTGGCGGTGGAAGTCAGGATACCATCGACGCGCACGCCCTCCTTCACCAGGCGGGCGGCCATGTTCGGGGCATCGCGGCGGCCGCGGCCGTTGAGCGGGCGGTCGTGATCCTTCAGGTTCATGTCCGCCCAGCTACTTTTGGCGTGGCGAACGAAATAGACGTACTTCACGGAATCGGTTTATGCGGTGGCTTTACGTGCACTTAACGGTACATTAAGGTGGAAGCTACACGGGCGACCTACTTTTGCACGCGAATTTAACCTTAGCGCACATGACTGCTACGCCGGCGAAGATACTCCTGGTCGATGACGAACCCGATATTTTGGAGATTCTGGAATTCAACCTGCGCAAGGAGGGCTTCGAGGTCGCCACGGCCGGGAACGGGGAAGACGGACTGAAGCGTGCGCGGGAATTCCGCCCGGACCTGATCGTACTCGACATCATGATGCCCGTCATGGACGGAGTGGAAGTCTGCCGCCAACTGCGGGCCGATGGCAGTTTCGACCAGACCGTCATCACCTTCCTGACCGCCCGGGAGGAGGACTACAGCCAGATTGCCGCCCTCGATATCGGCGGAGACGACTACATCACCAAGCCCATCCGGCCCCGGGTGCTCATTAGCCGCGTAAAGGCCCTGCTTCGTCGCAACGCCCGCCAGGAAGCCGACGACCCACCAACCACCATCGAGATCGGCGACCTCGAGATCGACCTGGAGCAGATCGTGGTGCGCCGGGGTGACGAGCGCATCGAGCTGGCCAAGAAAGAATTCGACCTCCTCACCCTGCTGGCCTCCAAGCCCGGGAAAGTCTTCAGCCGGGAGGAGATCTTCAACAAAGTATGGGGTACGGACGTCATCGTCGGTAACCGTACCATCGACGTGCATATCCGTAAGTTGCGGGAGAAGCTCGGCGACCACTACATCAAGACCATCAAGGGGATCGGCTATAAATTTGAATTTTAAGCCCGCACCCGCGCACCGCCGCCATGCTTAAAAACAGTACGCCCCGGGAAATCGCCATCCGTACCAGTGTCTACCTGGCCCTGGCGAGCGTGGGATGCCTGTTGATTATCCAGGCCTTGCCGGGGGTACCCTTCAGTTGGCTTTCCCTACTGCTGGTCGGGCCGGCCACTTTCACCGTGAGCTACTTCGTAGTGCTGGCGACCCTGGACCACTACATCTACCGGAAGATCAAGCTGATCTACAAGACCATCCACAGCCACAAGGTGAGCTCGGAGGTGAAGCGCGACGGCATCGACCTCGACCAGCCCATCATCGAAGACGTCGAGCAGGAGGTGGCCGAGTGGGCCGAGAACCAGCAGGAACAGATCGACCAGTACGAGCGCTTCGCCGAGTACCGCCGCCGCTACGTGGGCGACATCAGTCATGAGCTCAAAACGCCCATTTTCAATATCCAGGGCTACCTCCACACCCTGATGGACCACGGCTACGACGACCGCAAGATCACCCGCTCCTTCATCAAAAAGGCAGCCAAGAACGTCGAGCGCCTACAAACCATCGTGGAGGACCTGAGCGCCATCGGGCGGCTGGAGAGCGGCGACCTGATGTTCGACCCCGAGCCCTTCAACATCAAGGAACTGGCCCAGGAAGTGATCGAGGAGGTGGACCTGAAGGCGAAGCATTCCGGCATCACGCTGGGCTTTAAGCCGGGGGCCGACCAGGGCTTCATCGTTTCCGCCGACCGGGAGAGTATCCGGCAGGTACTGGTCAATCTGGTCACCAACTCCATCAAGTACGGCAATCAGGGGGGGCATACCCGCTTCGGCTTCTACGATATGGAGAGCTACATTCTGTGCGAGGTGGCGGATAACGGTATCGGCATCCCCGAAAAGCACCTCCCCCACGTCTTCGACCGCTTCTACCGGGTGGATAAAAGCCGCAGCCGGCAAAAAGGGGGGAGCGGGCTCGGCCTGGCGATCGTGAAGCACATCATGGAGGCCCACCAGCAGACGATCAACGTGCGGAGTACGCCGGGGCTGGGGAGTACGTTTGGAATTACGTTAGCGAAGGCGTGAGTGTAGGTGGAGGGGAAGGCTTGAGCATTGTAGGTTAGATTTGGCGACTCCGGCCGGTGGT
>CAZKPE010000322.1:0-4126 GCA_964554545.1 uncultured Lewinella sp. | reverse complement strand
GCCAAGATCGAGGCCAACGCCGACCTGGAGAACGACGGCACCTACGACACCGGCCTGAGCTACCACATGGGTGCCGACCCCCTCTACACCACCCTGACCTTCGAGCAACCCTTCCGGCTCGGCTTCGGTAGCGAGGCCCGGCTGAGCATCGTGGCCGACGTGCTGCGGGCACTGTCCGACAACGGGAATACCTTCGACATCGCCGACCCCGCCAAACAGGCCGTACACGGGGGCAACCAGGCCGTAGCCACCGACATCTGGAACCGGCTGGCCGATCAGTTCACCCTCGAAGTAGCCCTGTAGACCTTGCGGTGGGGGGTAGGCATATGGCTCGTTTTGGTGTGGGGCTGCGCGCAGGAGCAGGTCCCGACCTTCGCCGCCATCATTGAACCAGCCAATAACCCCTCCACCGCGGAAGGGATCGAACTAGGACGCAGGCTGTTTTTTGACGCGAGCCTATCGGAAGACGGGACCGTGAGTTGCGGCAGCTGCCACCGGCCGGAATTGGCCTTCACCGACGGGCGGCGGGTCAGCGAGGGCGTCTACGGTCGGGAGGGGAATCGCAATGCCTCCGGGCTCACCAACATAGGCTACTTCCACCGGCAGCTGTTCTGGGACGGGCGGGCCGCCAACCTGGAAGAACAGGCCCTGCATCCCGTCGGAACGCCGGAAGAAATGGGGGGGAGCTGGGCGGAGGTCGTCACCCGCATCCGGGAAAAGTCGGGCTATGTGGCCGCTTTTCGCGAAGCCTTCGGGACATCCGATGTCGACTCCCTGCTCGTGGGGCGGGCCCTGGCGCAGTACCAGCGAAGTCTGGTCTCGAACGACAGCAAATACGACCGGGTGCTGCGGGGGGAGGCCAGCTATACTTCCCAAGAAACAGTAGGGCACGCCATCTTTTTCGACCTGGCCGACGACCCCGGTGGCCCCTTTGCCGGACTGCCGAAGGGGGAGTGCGCCCACTGCCATACGCCGCCGCACTTTTCCAATCTGGGCTTCGCGAACAACGGGCTGGACGAGCACACCGACCTGGCCGATTTCGCCGACAAGGGGCGGGGGGCGATCACGGGTCGGGTGTACGATAACGGGCTGTTCCGGGTGCCGGGCTTGCGGAACGTGGAACTGACCGGGCCATATATGCACGACGGCCGCTTCGCTACGCTGATGGAGGTCGTGGAACACTACAACGAGGGCGGGCACTACGCGGAGAACCGGAGCGCGAATATTCGTCGGCTGGGAATGAAAGCGGAGGAAAAGGCGGCGCTGGTGGCCTTTTTGCTGACCCTTACCGACACTTCCTTTGTTCAGGCTCGGTAGATGAAACATGGGCTCACCGGATGGGGACTGCTGACCGTGCTGCTCATAGCGGCCTGCCAGCCCGAGCCCGGTGAGGTGGTACCCGACGAGGGGCTCATCACCGGCCCGAACAACCCCACCCCCTACGCGCTGGAAGTACCCGATTACCTCCCGGACCCGATCGCGGATCCGGAGAATCCGATGTCCGTGGAGGGCGTCGAACTGGGGCGGCAAATTTTCTACGACAAGGATATCCTGAGCTCGGACGGCTCCATGTCCTGTGCGAGCTGCCACCGGCAGGAACTGGCCTTTACCGACGGGCAGCGGACCTCGCCGGGGGTGAGGGGTGATCTGGGTACCCGCAACGCCATGTCGCTGGTCAACCTGGCCTTCAACCCCAACGGCTTCAACTGGGACGGCGACTCCCCCAAATTGTGGGAGCAGGCCATCCACCCCGTCGAAGATATGCTCGAGCTCGATAACGACTGGGAGGAGGTGCTACGCAAGCTACGGGAGCACGAAACCTACCCGGCCCGCTTCCGCGCCGCCTTCGGAATCGACAATACGGACGAGATCAGCCGCGAGCTCACCGTTAGGGCCCTGGCCCAGTTCGAGCGCACCATCATCTCGGGGAATAGCAAATACGACCGGGTCGTCTACCAGAATACCGACTTCTTCACGGAGCAAGAGCAGCTCGGTGCCGACAGCCTCTTCTTCGTGGAAAACGTGGCCCCCGGCGTCCTTCACCCCGGCTGTGGCCACTGCCACAATGCCCCCGGCTTCGGCGATCAGAAGTTCAAGAACAACGGTATCACGGACGTGGCTTCCCTGGACGACTTCGTGGATAAGGGCCGCGGCTTCGTCACCGGCAACCGCTTCGACAACGGTAAATTCCGCACCCCCACCTTGCGCAACATTGCCCTCACGGCCCCCTATATGCACGATGGCCGCTTCGCCACCCTGGAGGAGGTCATCGACAGCTACGCCGCCGGCGGCCACGGGGTGGAGAACGAGGACCCGAACATCACCGGCTTTCCCATCACGGAGCGGCAGAAGCGGGCGTTGATCGCCTTTTTGCATACGCTGACGGACGAGAGCCTACTGACGGACGAGCGGTTCAGCGACCCCCACTGAGCCGGTCACTTCGTAAAGAAGTAAAAGCCGATACTTCCCGCTTCCTGCGGCTCCCTACCACCATCGGTCCGCTCCCGCACCCCCTCCCGTTCGGATGCATACAGGAGTCGCCGCTGCAGCCGGTAGCCCGTACCGTCCAGATTGAATTCCGGGGCATGGGCTTCATCGGGCGATAGGTTGATCACCGCAATAACCATCCTTTCCCCGTCCTCCGCTACCGTAGCGACGGCATCCAGCGCCGCCCGGCCGGAGGGTAGGCTGGGGATGTCGCTCAATTTCAGGGGCAGGGTACGTTCCAGCATATGCTCCCGGTACTTTGCCAGGGGGGTGTGGACGGTCTGTTTGCGGCTACCTTCGGGGCTCGTCATGATTGGGGCCAGCACGTTCACCGTCTGGGCCCAGGTAGCCAACCCGATGATGTCGGCGTTGCGGTAAAAGAGGTGAAGGAAGACCGCCGTAGCCAGGGCATCCCGCCAGCGGTAGGGGTATTCCAGGGCGTAGGTGCCTTCTCCAAGGGGTGAGTCCATGTACCAAATACCCCACTCGTCCACGGCCAGTTCCAGGGGGCGGTCGCGGCCGGCGAAGCGATACCAGCGGCTCAGTCCGCCCGTTTGCGGCAGTTCGGCGAGCTGCTCGCGCAGGGTATCGAGGTAGGGGCCGTACTGGTACACCGACTCCAATAGGCTCGCGTAGCTGCTATCCCGCGGCACGGCGTAGAAGTGGACGGCCAGGTAATCCGTGACCGGGTGAAGCTCGTCCAGGATATACTGGTTCCACTCCCGGTCGCGGGTATCGCCCACCATGGTCAGTTTGATGGACGGGTCCTGCAATTTCATCAGTTTGCTGAACTGCCAGGTGGCGTCGACGTAGTCTTCCGGGTCCTGGTGCCGCCCCGCGTCCGCCTCGGCGCTCTCCTCGTTCCCGATGCCCCAGTAGGTGACGTTGAAGGGTTCCGGGTAGCCGTGGGCGCGCCGCAGGTTGGCGTAGTGGGTATCCCCCGTACCGTTGCAGTACTCGACCCAGTTGCTCGCCTCCTCGGGGGTGCCGGTGGCCATATTGACGACCAGGAAGGGCTCGGCCCCGAGCTCCCGGCAGTAGGCGATGAATTCGGCCGTGCCGAAGCGGTAGTTGATGTTGCCCCCCCAGATCAGGTTGGGGCGTTTGGGGCGCTCGTCCTTCGGTCCGATGCCGTATTCCCAGTGGTAGATCTTGGTGACCGTTCCGCCGGGGAAGCGCAGCAGGGGAACGTTCAATTCCTTTACCAAATCCAGGACATCCGTTCGGAAGCCCCGCTCGTCACTCAGCGGGCTGTTTTCCTCATAAATCCCCCCATCGATACTCCTTCCGAGGTGCTCGATAAATTGTCCGTAGAGCAGGGGCGTCACGTTGATAGGTTCCGCCCGGGGATCAACGGCAATGGTTTGGGCGGCGGCGCGCGGGTGCAGGGTGAATACGCAAAGGAGGAGGAAGGCGTACCGGACCATGGGGGGAAGATATGGGCAAGGCAGGAAAACAATTTCCTATCTTAGTGTAGTCTTCACACCTATGCCTACGATCATGCACCTATTCTACCTACGGAGTTGGCTACGTCCGCTTCCCCTGCTTTTACTTATGCTGTCGCTGCCTCTGACCAGCGTCGACGCCCAGACCGCCTGCCCCGACGAATCGCCCATCAACGACGCCAGCCTGTGGGGCG
>CAZKPE010000321.1:0-4141 GCA_964554545.1 uncultured Lewinella sp. | reverse complement strand
TCGGCCGTTTTCACCTTCCACCCGAAGAGCTTCAAGATCACCGACCGCTGGTTCGGGCGCACCGTAACGCACAGCGACCGCCGCTTCACCTACGAGGAGGCGCAGGAAGTGCTGGACACCGGGAAGGGCGACTTCGTGGAGGAGCTGGACCTGATGGACCGCATCGCCGACAAGCTGCGGAAGCGGCGCTTTAAAGAGGGGTCGATCGACTTTAACACCAACGAGGTGCGCTTCAAGCTGGATGGGAACGGGAAGCCGCTGTCGGTCTACATCAAGGACCGCATCGACACGAATATGCTCATCGAGGACTTCATGCTCCTCGCCAACCGGGAAGTGGCCACCTTCATTAAAAAGAAAGAGGAGCGGCTACGGACCAACATTCCCTTCGTCTACCGAGTGCACGACGAGCCGGATCTGGACAAAGTCGCCGAACTCGCCAAATTCGCCCTGGCCCTCGGTTACGAGATGGACCTGAGCTCACCGCGCTCGATCAGCAAAAGCTACAACGCCCTGCTCAGCAAGGCCGAAGAGGACCCGATGGTCAAGATGCTGTCGCCCATTGCGATCCGGACCATGGCCAAGGCTATCTACACCACCGAAAACATTGGGCACTACGGACTGGGCTTCGATAACTACAGTCACTTCACCAGCCCCATCCGCCGCTACGCCGACGTGCTCGTCCACCGACTGCTGGCCAAGAACCTGGAGGAAGGCAGCCTCTTCAAGGCCAACGGCGAAAAACTCGAGGAACAGTGTAAGCACATCAGCGCCCAGGAGCGGAAGGCGACCACCGCCGAGCGGGAGAGCATCAAGTACAAGCAGGTCGAGTTCATGCTCGATAACGTCGGGGAGGAGTTTACCGGTGTCATTAACGGACTGGCCGACTTCGGTGTCTTCATCGAGTTGACCGAGAACTTCGCCGAGGGCATGATCGCCTTCGATAAGATGGACGAAGCTTATGACCTCAGCGCGGGCAAGCTGTATATCACCGGCCGCAAGTCGGGCAAGAAGCTCAAGATGGGCGACCTCGTTCGCGTCAAGATCGAGGATGTGGACCTGGATCGCCGCCGCATCGATATGTCACTGGTAGAGGTGCTGAAGATACATGGGGAGCAGGAGGGTGCGCGGGGGGAGAAGGGGAATTCGAATAACAGGGGTCGCAAACGGATGCGAACTTCCAAATCCTGAAGGTTTCGGGGGTATTATAAATCCGAATCCTAAAGGATTCGGGTATGGGGAAGGCTCCTTCGGAGCCGTGTCGTGGGTTGCATACTGGTACTCCAGCGCTGCTACCCTGAAGGATTCGGGTATGGGGAAGGCTCCTTCGGAGCCGTGTCGTAGGTTACATACTGCTACTCCGGTACTACTACAATACTGCTACATTGGTACTACGCTTTGTAACGCAACACCACACCCTTACCGGCTCCGAAGGAGCCTTCCCATGGCGGGGAGCGCAGCTCCCCGGAATCAATCACATCACTGACCAACCTTAGGATCAACCGGAAAAAGATACCGGTCATCATAGTCCATTTCAAAGGCGTGCAGGAGTTGCAAGAATTCCTGTTCGAAGGTGCGTTCGGCGGTCTGGAGGTAGTGTTCAGCGCTGCCGTAGTGGTGAGCTTTCTGGTTGCGGATGTAGCGGCGGATGCCCTCCATACGGCGGTAGTCCACGGAATGGCAAGCGTAGCCGTGTTGCCACTGAAAGTTAGGGATGCCCTGTTTCTTCATCCAGCGGGAGCTGAGGGATTTGACGTCATTCATCGCGTTGGCGATGGTCGTGGTACGAGGCAGACTGTGTAGAATGTGGACGTGGTCCAGCACGCCACCGATCTCGTAGGTCCAGCAATTCAGGTGAGTGAGTCGGGACCGAATGAAGTAATAGAGATTAGGCTCCACGTCCGGCCGGATAAGCTTCCGGCGGAACTTGGTGGAGAAAGTGGTGTGCAATACAACTCGGATAAACGAAGACATATACGACTACAATTTGTAGTGCGTCCTTTCCGGAACTAATATAAAGCGAAAAATTTAAAGCTGGTAATTTACCATACAATTTGTTGTGTGTGGCCAGTCGTTCATTGGTGCGGGCCCGTTAAAATACCGTTAAACCAACAAGGGCGCGGACGCGGGTGCAATCACCTAACTGAATGACTGTCAAGGGCATACAAATACAAAGGTTAGGTTAAAGGGGAGGGTGGAAAGTAACTTCGGCAGGGATTTAGCGTCTTTAATGCCGTACAGTGGCTGCTGCCCGTGTACTTTTGTGGACCAAAATCAAAAATTATGCGTTTGCGCTCGTTCATTTTGGTAGCCCTGCTCGCTTTCGGCGGCTTCGGAGCTACCCTATCGGCCCAGAAGATCGCCTCGGTCGACATCGAGCGCATCCTGAGCTCGATCACCGAATACCAGGACGCCCAGCAGGAACTCGACGAACTGGCCGCCAAGTGGCAGCAGGAGATTAGCCGGGAATATGACGCCATCTCGAGCATGTACAATAAGTACCAGGCCGAGCAGGTGCTCATGAGCGAAGATCAGCGCAAAGCCGAGGAGCAGGCGATCTACGACCGGGAGACTAAGGTGCGGCAGATGCAGGCCGACCGCTTCGGCCCCGAAGGCGCACTCTTCCAGCGGCGGCAGGAACTCATCCAGCCTATTCAGGACGCCGTTTACGAGGCGATCGAGAACTACAGCAAGCAAAACAACTACGATTTCATCTTCGACCGCGCCGGAGGCGCGGGCATCATCTTCGCCAGCGAGCAGTACGACAAAACGGACGAGATCCTCCGCGTACTGCGCCGCTAGCACCAATTATTGAGCTAAATAACCACGATGAAAGCTATTCTTCAATTTTCCCTGGTCGCCCTGTTGCTTCTCGCCGCGACCGCCAGTGCAACGGCCCAGAAGTTCGGCTACGTGAACTCGGCCGAAATCCTCTCCGAACTGCCCGCTATGAAGGCCGCCGAATCCAATCTCGAAGGACTGCAAAAGCAGCTCCAGAAAAAAGGACAGGCCATGGTACAGGAGTTCCAGACCGACTACCAGGCCCTGCAGGCCGAAGCCCAGGCCGGTACCATGAGCCCCAAGCAGCAGCAGGAAGCCGCCGCCAAGCTCCAGGTCCGGGAGGAGGAAATCGGTAAGTTCGAGCAGACCATGATGGCCGACCTGCAGAAGAAGCGGGCCGACCTGCTGGAGCCGATCTACGAGGACATCAACAATGCCATCAAGGCCGTAGCCGAAGAGAACGACTACATGTTTATCTTCGACCAGCAGGTACTGCTTTACGGTCAGGAGAGCCAGGACGTCAGCGCCCTCGTCAAAGCCAAGCTCGGCCTGTAAGCGCGGGTGTACCTTCCCGATCATAAGGGTTCTATTGGAGTCTTCGACTCCGGCATTGGCGGCCTCTCGGTCGCCAATGCTATTTCCGGGCTGCTGCCCCGGGAGCGGATGCTGTACCTGGCCGATAATGCTCATGCTCCCTACGGTGATCTCAGCGACGATCGGGTGCGGGAGCGAAGCCGGTACTGTACGGACGTTTTACTGCGGGCTGGCGCCCGGCTGATCGTCGTCGCCTGTAATACCGCTACCAGTATCGCAATCGATGGACTCCGGGAAAGCAACCCCGACATCCCGTTCGTGGGACTGGAGCCCGCCGTTAAGCCCGCCGCCACCGGCAAGCGGGTAGGGGTGATGGCGACGGCCGTGACGCTACGCAGCCGCCGCTACCGAAAACTGCGTGATCGCTATCTGGCGGAGCGGGCGCCCTGGGAGAGTTCCTGTCCCGGCCTGGTCCCCCTGATCGAGCGCTACGGGCCGGGAACCCCCCAGGTTGCCGATTATCTGCGCCAGCTGTTCGCTGACGCCGGCCCGCTCGATACGGTCGTGCTGGGGTGTACCCACTATCCGCTGATTAGCGAGGACATTGCCACCGTGCTCGGTCCGGAGGTGTGGATCATCGATCCTTCCGCGGCCGCGGCCCGTCAGGTTGCGCGTTTGCTGGAAGACCGACCGCGGGTTGACGGGGTGGAAGATTCGGTCCGCTACGATTTTCTCTGCACCTGCGTCCCCGCCCCCCTGCAACGTACGCTGCTCCACCTGCCGCGGCTTAATCAGCACCGCCGTTGGCTCGTACCGTACCTTGGCGGGA
>CAZKPE010000320.1:0-4172 GCA_964554545.1 uncultured Lewinella sp. | reverse complement strand
TGCGCGGAAAGCCGCTGAACTGCTACGGCCTGACGAAAAAGGTCGTCTACGAAAACGAGGAGTTCAACCTGCTGCAGCACGCCCTGAACATCGAGGACGACATCGACGAAATTCGCTACAACCGGGTTGTGATCGCCACCGATGCTGACGTGGACGGGATGCACATCCGGTTGCTGCTGCTGACCTTCTTCCTGCAATTCTTCCCGGACATGGTCGCCAAGGGGCACCTGTATATTCTGGAAACGCCCCTCTTCCGGGTCCGCGACAAGCAGAAAACCTACTACTGCTACAGCGAGGAGGAGAAGCAGGAGGCCATCGGCAAGCTACGTGGGAAGGCGGAGATTACGCGCTTCAAGGGGCTGGGGGAGATCTCACCAAACGAGTTCAAGGACTTCATTGGCGACGACATCCGACTGGAGCCGGTCGTGATGGCCGATAACACGAATATCGACGATCTGCTGAGCTACTATATGGGGAAGAATACGCCTTCTCGGCAGACGTTTATTATTGATAATTTGCGGGTGGAGCGGGATGAGGAAGCCGCCGTGGGCGGCGGATAGACGCGCTTGCGCGCGGAGGATGGAGGCCGCTTGCGCGGATGGATACGCGAAGCGTCCACCTTCCGCCTGCGGCGGTTTCTAATCCAAATGAAGAATCAGCACCGGCACCTCCGGATGCAACACCATCTGCTTCGTATCGCTATGGTGAAAGAGTCGTTGCCAGAACCCCCGGTGCTCGGTGACCATGACGGCCAGCTGGACGGTGTTCTCGCGCAGGTAGTTCGTCAATCCCTCCTGAACGGTACTGGCGGTGACCTCGACAATCTCGAAGGCGAACTCGGGATCGGGGTTATTGAATAGGGGGGCGAAGAGTTTTTCCCGCTCCCGGCGGTTCTCGCTGTCGTCTTCGTTGACGTGCACGAAGTGGATGCGGGCACGGAACAGGTCGTTGAAGTCCATTAGTTTGAGTACCGCACGGCGGCTCAGCGAGAGGCTGTTGCTGCCGTAGAGGATGTGGCGGTAGTCGGTAAAGGTCGCCTGCTGGGGAACGAGGAGCACGGGGCATTCCGCCCGGCGGGTTACCTCCGAGGCAATCGTGCCGAAGACTTCTTCCAGCAGGTCCGCTTCCCCCGTTGCGCCCATGACGATCAGGTCCGTGCGGCTGCTTTCACTAACTATCTTATCGGCGGGGAAGCCCAGGAGGAGTTCGCTTCTGCGCCGGATACCGGCGGGGGCGGGGTTTTGGTTGAGGAAATCGTGAAGGTCCTGTTCGCGAATGTCCATCAGTTCACCGACGGGGGCGGCTACCACGGTATCGGCCGGCACGGTCTGGGGGGTGAAGATGTGGACCACCCGCAGTTCGGTCACCCCGGTTGCCATAGCCAGGGCCTCGGCGTAGCGGAGGGCGGCGGCTGATCCGTCACTGAAATCGATGGGAACCAGGATACGTTGAATCATAAGGGACCGAATATGGGGCGAAAGATACACCGGCCGCCCACTTTGTCGGATATGGGGTGGTACATCCTTTCCACGCTCGCGGCTGTTAGCTGCCAAAGGGTTTCTTTCTTTGTCGCTACTACCCAATCGCCTGCTTCCTTCCTGCCGCGCAGACCGTACCGCTTTCGGTGAGCGTATTCGATTGCCGGACTGTCCGGGGTGGGAGGTTCGGTTACTGACTGAGGCGGATCAGATTTCCTCAGATTGGCCGGCTCCTTCCCGCCCGGACGATCTTTGGCTGCGCTCCGAGACACTCGCGCGGCTAGCCGCTTCCCCCCTGGGCTTTACTACGGCCGCCTGCTGCTTGTTTCATCCGCATACGGGGCGGCAGGTCCTGTTAAGTCTGCAGGAAATGCACTTCCGGGCGCGGCAGCAGTTGAGCGACGGGGTGAAGGGCGTCACCTCCCGACTCGACTTTCGCCGTAGGTCCTTGGGGGTACTCGCGCCGCGAGTGGTCGTCATCGGGCAGTTGCTGACTTCGGGGAATTACGCCCACGATGGGCTGCGGGAGTTGCCAAGCGATGAAGTTGCCGAATTGGTGACGGCCCTGGGCAAGTATTTGCTGGCCAGGAACGCGGGCGTTAGTGCCATACTGCTCAAAGACCTATGGCCCGAGGATCACCCCGTTGCGGCCTCACTTCAGGCCCGGCAGTACCTCCCGCTACCTAGCGAGCCCGTTTTTCGCCTGGATCTCAGGCCATTCACCAGCTATCCGGACTACCTGGCCGCCCTGACCAGCAAGTACCGGGTGCGGTACCGGCGGGCTCGGGCGAAGGCGGAGGGTCTGACTGTGCGGCCGCTGCCCCTGGCGGAAGTTGACCGACGCCTGGACCGCCTGTATGCGCTCTATCAACTTACCCGTGTTACGGCCGACGTCAATCTGACCGAGCTGACGCCCTCCTACCTGCGATGGCTGGGGGAGATCGGCTGCGTCAAGGGGTACTTCGATGCGGAACGATTGATTGGGTTCACCTCCCTATTACCGAACGGGCCGGTTTGGCAAGCACACTTCCTGGGTATGGAGGCAGCGTATAAAACCTCCCACCACCTCTACCACAATATGCTCTACGACCTGCTAGCGGATAGCCTGACCGGGGGAGCAGATGAGCTGGACCTGGGTCGCACCGCCCCCGAGATCAAAAGCAGTCTGGGGGCTTGCCCCTTTTTCTACGGGAATTTGGTGTTTGCGCGCTCACCGGTTCTGCGGTGGATACTTCCGGCCTTCGTACCGGCGTTCTTCCGGCAACCCGAATGGCAGCCGCGGCACCCGTTTCGGGGGTAGTCCTACGGTTAAATTTCGGTCAGACTGCCGCCGCGGACCAACCGCTGCTTCTTTCGGGGAGTTCTATTCAGCGACACGAATCACCCGAAAAGAGGATGCCAAAACTTGGTCAATTCAGCAACATGACCTATTTTAATGCCTGCCCATTTGTTGGACATCCAGCCTAACCAGAGTAAACGAATGAACACCAGAAGACACCTAAAGTACAAGTACCTCAAGACGAAGATTGCCCTTAGTAACACCATCCAGCAGTTACTTGACATCAACCGGAAACGACGATTCTTCAGGAACGACCCGGTTCAGGAAACGCGGCTGGACGAGGAACTCAAGGTGCTCAACGCCACGGCCGAGATTCAGGCCCGTTCCATGAAAAGCTATAAGCAAAGTATCGAGGCCCTCGAGCGCGCGTAATTTGCTTCATTCCCCGTTAAGGCATTACTAAAGCCGGTTAAACTCAATTTAAAGCGACCCGCTAGGGCCGACACCGGCCTTCCCACCCCCGTTCTTCCGGTAGACCATCCCCGCCGACCGTGAAGTACGTTTACTGCCTTATCCTCCTGTTTCTCCTTTTCGCCTCCTGTAGCATCGAGCAACGCATCGAACGGAGGGAGGACCGTCTCACCGGAACGTGGCAGATCGAGAAAGCCACCTTCAAGGAGGATGACGAGCTTTTTGCGGACAACATCACTTCCGAATTTCGGGGTGACCGGATAACCTTTTTTCCCGACTTCAGCCTACGCTACGATGCCGGCAACGGGGAGATATTCGATGGCTTCTGGCGTATCAGCGCGCTGCGGGAATTCGATGACAATGACCTCGAATTTGCCATCGATGCCGATTTTTTCGACCTGCGGGGCCGGCTCGCCTTCCAGTGGATCGGCACGATTGACCGGCTCACCGAGCACAATTTCAACGTCAACATCAGTGAGCGCAACGGCCGGCTAAGACTGAAGTGGGACCGGCTCTGACTGCCTTCGTTCCACGTATACGATCTGCCCGGCCACGAAGACGTTTTGCAGCAGGATATACAGCATCGGCCCGAGTACGACCAGCGGGTTGATGTACTCCAGCGCAATCCAGATCGAGAGCATAGTGTTCTTCCGTCCCAGCGCCAGGCTTCCTTCGATCCCTTTGCGCTTTGGGGCAAGTTGACTGCCCAGGCCGAAATTAACCAGCATCAGCAACCCGATCGCTCCCGTTGTAACGGCCACGAATGACCAGGGGGTACTGCTCTCATTCCGTAAGTAGTGCGAAAGGCTTCCCGCCGCCACCGTAATGTTACTGAGGAACAGGACGAAGGTGTAGGGGCCGATCGCCCGCAGTCCTCGCAGCAGGGGACCGTTCA
Source organism: uncultured Lewinella sp. (assembly GCA_964554545.1). GTDB lineage: Bacteria > Bacteroidota > Bacteroidia > Chitinophagales > Saprospiraceae > Neolewinella. The sequence continues at coordinate 49 of CAZKPE010000320.1, read as the reverse complement.
GGCGGCGCACGAGTTGAGCCAGCACCAGCGGGCCCGCCACCGTCCCCCC
>CAZKPE010000319.1:0-4189 GCA_964554545.1 uncultured Lewinella sp. | reverse complement strand
GCCCGCCTCGGCGATACCCGACTCTACGGGGCCGTCGACCTGACGGAAGATAAGCGCTTCACCCTTACCGCAGGCACCCGCCAACAACTGACGCAGCTGAAGGAGCCGGTGCTCGTCCGCGTCCTGCTCGGCGGCGAACTCCCGGCCAGCTACGCCCGCCTGCGCTCGGCGGTCACCGAAACACTGGAAGACTTTTCCGGCTACGCCCGCCGCCTGGAGTACGAGCTTGTCGACCCCCTGGCGGGCGACCCCGAGGCCGTGCGGCAACGGCAGGAGGACATGGCCACCGACGGCATCATCCCCGTGACGGACTACCAACAAACGGCCGGTGAGCGTACCGCCCGCGCGATCTATCCCTACCTGCTGATCTACTACGGCAACCGCCAGCGGATCGTGCCCCTGCTGGAGACGGCCCGCCCGGATGTTCCCATCACGCAGCAACTCAACCAGGCCGAAAACCTGCTGGAGTACCGCATCACCCGCGCCATCCGCACGCTAACCGATGACGAGAAACCGCTGATCGCCTTCACCCAGGGCAACGGCGAGCTTCCGGGGCCCTACTTCGTCGACTTGTACCAGGAGCTGCGCAAGTTTTACAACGTCGAGCCACTATATCTGGACAGCTTTGCCGCCATCCCCCAGGAGGTCGAGCTATTGATCGTCGCTAAACCCACGATTCCCTTTACCGACTTCGACGCCTTCAAACTGGACCAGTACGTAATGAACGGCGGCAAGGTGATGTGGGCCATCGACGGGGTCGGTATGGACTACGATAGTCTGAGACAAAGTGGGGAATTCTATCCGCAAACCCGCACGACCGGACTGGAAGACCTTTTTTTCCGCTACGGTTTCCGGCTCGGCAACCAATTGATTTTGGATCTGGCCAATACCCCCATCCCCATCGCGACTAGCCAGGGGCAGGGCGGACCAAAGTTCACCCTCGTCCCCTTTCCCTACCACACCCTGGCCCTGCCCGCCTCCGAGCATCCGGTGGTTCAGAACATCGATGCGGTGGATACCCGCTACCCTACCGTCATCGAGTTGCTCGACAATCAGACGGCCACCGTCACCCCCCTTCTGGCGAGTAGCGACAACGCACGGCGGCAGCGTCTGCCCTCCCCGATCGACCTCGATGCCCAAAAGTTCAGCGTCGACCTGGAGCGCTTCAATGAGAGCGACCTGCCCATTGCCGTCTTACTGGAAGGTAGCTTCCGCAGTCCCTACGCCAACCGACTCAGTCGCGACAACGAACAACAGTTGCGGGCGGCGGGGATGGACTACCGCGCCGAAAGTCCTGCCACCCGCATGATGGTGCTCAGCGATGGGGACATCCTGGCCAATGCTTACAGTACCCGCAGCCAGCAGGCCGGCACCCTGGGAGTGAACCAATGGTCGGGTATCCCCTACGCCAACAAAACCTTCCTGCTGAACGCGGTAGAGTATATGCTGAACCCGGATGGCGTGATCCAGAGCCGGTCTAAGCAGGTCAAGCTGCGGCTGCTGGACCAGAACCGCGCCCTGGCCGAGGCCGGGTACTGGCGAGTGCTCAATCTGGCCCTGCCCCTCCTCGCCCTCTCGTTATTCGGGCTGCTCTTCACCTATATCCGTCGCCGCCGTTACGCCCGCTAGCCCATGCAACGCACGCTCCTTCTCCTGTTGATTGTCGTCGCGCTCGGTGGACTGGCCTATTATCTGACCGTTGCGGGCGGGGAGGCGGAGATTGCGGACGAGCGTGCCTTTGCCATTTCGCAGACCGACCGTATTCACCACATCCGGATTGCCGATCGCCAGGGTAATGACGTCAGTCTGGAGCGGGGCGGCCCGACCGGTTGGCTGGCTGACGGTCGGCCCGCGGGAGAAAACGTCATGAAGAACCTCCTACAGGCCGTCGGGCAAATCACCGTTCAGTCGGTACCCACCTCACGGGCCGTTCCAAATCTTGTCAAGAACCTGGCGAGTGGCGGCATCCTGGTCCAGCTTTACGACCGGAACGGAGACAAACTCCGCGGCTACTACATCGGCGGCGGGGCGAACGGCGAGCGCGGCACCATCGCCATTATGGAGGGCAGCGAGAACCCCTACATCGTTCACCTGCCCATGTGGACCGGTAATCTCCGCCACCGCTTCAATCTGCGGGGAGACGAGTGGCGATCGAAACAATACTTCGCCGTTGATCCCGCACAGGTTGAGTATCTCAGTATCGAATATCCGAAGCAGCGTGACCAGAGCTTTCGACTCCTTCGGGATGAGGACGGTGCATTTCGGGTTTACCCCTACTATCAGTCGGAGGCTGCGGGCCGCCCCGTCCGGCCGGGAATGGCCGAGGGCGTGCTGAGCCGCTTCGAGCGCTACTTCATTAGCCGCTATGAAAATGCGGATAGCCCCCGCATCGAAGCTGCTCGCGAGCAACTGCCCTTTGCCATCATTCGGGTAAAGGAGCGCGATCGGGTGGAGCAGGTCATGGAGCTTCATCCCCGCTTCGACGATCCCCAGGCCAGCGACCGGCGGGTGACGGCCTACGGAGCCTTCATCAACGACCGCACGGACTGGGCCCTGCTCGCCCCCGAAACCACTCAACCCCTACTGGTAAGTTATGCGACTTTTCGGTAGGATTGCGATTTGGGTACTGGCCATCGGACTGCTCTCCACCGGCTCGGCCCCCGGCCCACACTGGGGCTTCTTCGGCCACCGGCGCATCAACCGCCTGGCTACCTTCACCCTGCCCCCGGAAATGATGCCGGCCTTCCGCGACCGCATCGACTACTTGGCCGAGCACGCCGTGGACCCGGACCGCCGCCGCTACGCCTCCGAGCACGAAGCCGTGCGCCACTACATCGACCTGGATCATTGGGGTGCCCCACCCTTTACCGATCTGCCGCGCGATTTGACTGGAGCACATATCCGTGAGAGCCAGCTCAGGGTTATACCCGGGAGCGGCGATACGACGGTGTGGACCGTAGACACCATCGATCGGGACCTGAACCTCCTGTTACTGCGGTCGGCGGAAACTACGCTGGACTTTGGCTATTCGGACTACCGGCAACTGTGGTACGGGACGTTGGAGCCGAGTTTGCGAAGGGAAATGGACGTGCCCCACGATTCACTACGGCAGTACGGCTTCCCCACTAAGCCTACGGACCGGGTAGTCGTTACGGAAACCTTATCCCCCCACGGCATTCTTCCCTATCACCTGCTAGCTTACCATCGACAGCTAACTCAGGCTTTCGTGGACCGAGATGGCCCCCGGGTACTCCAACTGGCCGCGGAGATGGGTCACTACGTCGGCGACGCCCATGTCCCCCTCCACACGACCGAAAACTACAATGGCCAATTAAGCGGCCAACTCGGCATCCACGCCTTCTGGGAAAGCCGGCTACCGGAGCTGATGGCCGATACCGACTATGATCTCTTCGTTGGGCCGGCGGAGTACATTCCGGACCCGAAGACGTATTATTGGAACATCGTACTCGAAAGTCACCTACTCGTCGACAGCGTACTGAGCTCCGAGCGGCGGTTACGTGCTGAGTTCGCCGCCGACCGCCAGCACTGTTACGAGGAGCGGTCGGGTCGTATGATCGCTCAGCCGTGCGCAGAATACGCCCGGGCCTGGTCGCGGGCCATGAACGGGATGGTGGAAGGGCGCTTTCGGGCGGCTATCCGGGCCGTCGGTTCGGTCTGGTACAGTTGCTGGGTCGATGCCGGTCAGCCCGATCTGGAGGGCATGCTGGCGGGGGATTGGGCGCGGGCGCAGGTGCCAGCGAATTCGGAAAAACAAGTGAATACCCTCCGCCCCCATGAATAGGTGGATCGGTATCGCCACCGCGCTGCTCCTGCTCACGGTTTGGCGGTCGGCAGGATTTCATCAGGCGGATGAGCACTTCCAGATCCTGGAATTTGCCGTCCACAAAGCGGGGGGTGCTACGGCGGATGATTTGCCCTGGGAGTTTGCCGAGCGGATGCGGCCGGCCCTGCAACCCGCGATGGCATACCTGGTCTACGAGGGTCTGGGGGGCTGGGGACGGGCCGATCCCTTTCTGGTAGCCTTTCTTCTGCGACTGCTTTCGGCGGCGCTTGCCGTCTGGGTAAGCTGGCGGGTGTGGACACGGTACCGAACAGTCACCTTCCTCGGTAGCCGGTACCTGCTGGCCGGGTTGTTGCTGTTTCATTGGATGGCCTACTACAACGGGGC
>CAZKPE010000318.1:0-4258 GCA_964554545.1 uncultured Lewinella sp. | reverse complement strand
CCAGCACGGGTGCGGTGACGGACTTTGACGGCAACTTCACCATCACGGCCCCCTCCGCGGATGCCATTCTCCGCTTTTCCTACATCGGCTTCGAGCCGCAGGAGGTGCTCATTGAGGGGCAGTCGGTCATAAACATCACCCTCGGTTCGGATGCGAATTTGATCGATGAGGTGGTGGTGGTGGGGTATGGTAGCCAGAGCCGGGAATCGGTGACTGGGGCTATAGCTTCTGTCAATGGCGAGACGCTATCCGAAGTCACTACTCCCAATCTGGGAGAAGCCTTACAAGGCCGGCTCGCGGGGGTGCAGGTAACGAACTCAGGGGCTCCTGGGGCAGGCCCGGAGATACAGGTCCGGGGTATTGGTTCGATTAGCTTCGGTTCCGGCCCGCTGCTAGTAGTAGACGGGTACCCCGAGGCGGGAGGTCTCAATCAGTTCGACAGCCGTGACATTGAGAGTATCACCGTACTGAAGGACGCCTCCTCGACGGCAGTTTATGGATCCCGTGCTTCCAACGGTGTGCTTCTCGTAACCACTAAATCGGGAGGGAAAAATCAGCCTCTTAAGCTAAGTTTGGAGACTACCACTGGCGTACAAGTGCAAAACGGACGATACGATGTCATGAACACCGAGCAGTATCTGCGCTACGCCGAGATCATGACGGGGCAGCCCTTATCCCGCGATTTTGATGAGATAGCTCCGGGGACCAACACCCGCTACGGTGACATTAATACGGACTGGCAGGATGCCCTGTACCAGGACGGCCTAATGACGCAGAACAGTCTGCAGGTTTCTGGCGGAAGCGACCGGAGCACGTTTTTCACCTCCTTTGGCTACTTCAAGCAGGAGGGCGTCATCGTGGGCGGCGGCTATGAACGGTTTAGCCTACGGTTAAACAGTAAGCACGACATTACCGATAACGGTAGTTTCCGTTTTGGGCAGACACTGGTACTTGTTAACGACGAACGGCAAATCTCGCCGGGCGGTCTGCTGCGCAACGTGGTGCAGAGTATTCCATATTTACCCGTACGCAATCCCGACAACATTGGTGGGTTTAGCGGAGCCGATCAGGGATTAGACAGTGCCGACCCCCGTAACCCCTTCATCAATGCCCTGCTGAATGAGCGCGAAAACCGCAACTATCGTACGCTGGGTACTGCTTTTCTAGAGTACGATATTATTGAGGGTCTGACGGCTACAGCCCTCTTCGGTGCGAACTACAATGTGTCCCGGGATTACCGGAGAAATCCGATTTACCAGTCGACGGTTTCGAACATACTTAATTCGGTCAGCGAAGTCCGGTCTACGGGATACTCCCCCCTATACCGTGGTCAGTTGAACTACGATAACATTTTGGGCGACCATACCTTCAACGCTACCGTAGTGGCCGAACAGCAAGAAGGCTATGGCTACTTTACCCAGGTAGCAGGGGATCGGACGGATGACCTGACGGTGGTGGAGGGAGCCGACAATATCACCGGTACGAGTAGCCGGAGCAAAACCGTCTTACGCTCCCTACTGGCCCGGGCCACTTACGGCTTTTTGGGTCGCTACCTGGTCACCCTGAGTGTGCGGCGTGATCAGTCCTCCATCTTCGCCCCTGGTAACGGAACGGAAATTTTTCCCGCCGGTGCCATCGCCTGGCGGGTTAGCGAGGAACCCTTCATGCAGAACACTGCCGTATCTACGTTGAAGCTCCGAGCCAGTTACGGCCGTACCGGAAGCATCGGACTCGGACCTTACGAGTTTCAGGCTCCGATCGTCCAGTCTTTCGGCCCAGTTGTCGGAGGTAACGCGCCCGTGGTGGGTGCCTTCATCAACGATCTTGCCAACCCTAACCTTGGTTGGGAGGTAACCGATATGTTCAACGTGGGTGCCGATATCGGCTTTCTAAATAACCGACTCAACTTCAGCGTGGAGTACTACGACCGGGAGGTGGACAATCTCATTCTGGATGTTCCCCTCCCCCCCTCGTTCGGCCCGGATGGCACCCGGCAGAACGTCGGGGCCATGCGCAACACGGGTTTCGAATTTCAGGGGGAGTACTACAGTAATCGGCAGCAGGAGTTTACCTGGAACGTGAGCGCCAACCTGAGTCGGAACACCAACGAAGTGCTCCGCCTAGCAGTCGATGACGGGGAAATCTTCCTGGGTCAAAACCAGGTCGGTCAGGGATATACCGCCGACCTGCCACCCACCATAACCCGGCCCGGCGATCCGGTCTTTAGTTTTTACGGCTTCGAAACGAACGGTCTTTTCCAGACGCAGAGTGAGATTGAAAATGCCCCCCGACAGGACAATGCCCAACCGGGCGATGTGCGCTTCGTCGACCAGGATGGCAACAACGTTATCAACAACGATGATCGGGTAATTTTAGGTAGTTATCTCCCGGACTTCATCTATGGGGTCAATCTATCGGCTCAGTGGCGCAACTTCGACGCTCGGGTATTCTTCCAGGGAAGTCAGGGCAACGACATCTATAACGGATTTAATTCTCTGCTCACCCAGACTACCCGCTTGTTTAATGGGGCCCCCGGCAGACTTGACGGATGGACGCCGCAGAACACCAGCACCGACGTACCCCGCATAGCCCTGGAAGATAATAACCGTAACCGCCGGATGTCGGATCGTTTTCTTGAGGATGGCTCTTACCTGCGACTCAAGAATTTGACGATTGGCTACCGGGTACCCTTCAACGCTGGTAGTGTACTCTCTAATCTGCGCGTCTACGTAAGCGCACAAAACCTCTTCACCATTACGGGCTATAGCGGGTTGGATCCTGAAATCGGCCGTGTTACTCAAGGACTGGTCGGCTTCGATGACGGTCGCTATCCACAGGCGCAGACATTTCTCTTCGGTGCTCAAGTTGGCTTCTAGCGGACCAAACTCGCTAAACTGTCTGACTCCTATTCCATTATATGAAGGAGGAAATATGTTACACCATTTTCTCCTCCACCCATTATCAACCTACGATCATGAAGTTCCAATTTCTCTTACTGCTCGGTCTGCTTAGCATCGGCACCTACTCCTGTAGCGAAGACGATCTGACGCAACTTAATCCCAACTTGGTTACCCCCGAGAACTACTTCAATACGGCGGGCGAACTGGAGGCTGCCGTACTGAGTGGTTATGGTACATTACGGGCGCAACACCTTACTGCCCGTCACTATTTTTTCCTTAACGATTTGATGGACGATCACCATATCGGAACATCGGCCCTGCAGATCGCTCCTGAATTGGTGCGGGGGCAACAAGTTCCCGCCAGTATCCACATCCGTCAGTTGTTCGACGCCTACTATGATCTCGTGCACCGTGAGAATACGGCCCTTGATGGAATTTATGCCAACGAAACCGTTGACGAGGACATCAAACGCAGGCTGGAAGCTGAAGCCCGTTTTCTCCGGGGCTGGGCGTACAATGAGATCGCTACGCTTTGGGGCGGTGCGCCTATCTATACGACTCGTAGTGTAAGCCTGGAGGACTTTCAGCCTCGTTCCCCCCGTGAGGAGGTTTTTGCTATAGCTCAGAGTGATCTGCGTTTTGCCGTCGACAACCTACCGGTAGATCGTCCGGATGGGGAGATCGGTCGGGCAGACAAGGGTGCAGCGATGGGTTTTCTTGCTCGCAGCCTTATGCAATCCGGTGATGTTGCAGCGGCCAAAACCGTGTTACAGGGCATTGTGGACCTTGACAAGTACAAACTTTTAGAGAATTTTGGTGACAATTTTACTGAGGAGAATGCTTTTCTCGGTGAAGCCCTCTTCGAGGTTATCTTCGCCCCGAACGGAGGGTATAACTGGAGTGATTCTGGCAATGGCACCAATACTCGCTCCATCCGCGCACAGGAGTACGGACCGAACTGGCGTAACGTCGTACCAACCTCGGCAGTAATGGAAGCTTTCCCCGCCGAAGCCCTTGGTGATCCTTACACCGATCCCCGCTTGTCGGAAACTATAATCTTTGAAGGGCAATCGTATGCCAATGGGACCGAAACGCTACAGATCAACCCTAATAGTCCGCCGGAGGAATACGGTGATGACGAAGTGTTCGCCAATTTCTATAAGTATGGCCTGTACTACAAGCAGAATCCAGGCAACTACCGGGAGACGGATGCCAACTTCATCCTGATGCGCTACGCCGACGTGCTGCTCCTACTGGCAGAGGCCGAAGCCCGCACGAATGGCGACCTACAGAAAGCTCGTGACCTGATCAATCAGGTTCGCGAGCGGGCTGGAGCCCCTACCCTGGATGAAGCAGGT
>CAZKPE010000317.1:0-4311 GCA_964554545.1 uncultured Lewinella sp. | reverse complement strand
TGTATCAGATAACGCGACTTGCAGTCGCGAAAGGAAGCCGCAACTTGTAGTTGCGCATCTCGGTTGGCAAAGTGGCACCAGCGCGACTGCAAGTCGCTTTTTGCTTTCGCGATTGCAAATCGCGTTGTACTATAATTAGCCCATGTCAAAGTTTCTATCTCTTTTACTAATCGCGCTTTGTGCTGTCCCTCTTCTCGCTCAACTCCCCTACGGCTACCCCATCGATATCTACCTGCTGGCCGGGCAGTCCAATATGTCGGGCCGCGGCACCCCGGCCTTTCAGGACAGCACGGCCCACCCCCGCGTATTCGCGCTGGATCAATACGGCCGCGTCGTGCCGGCCACCGAGCCACTCCATTGGGATAAGCCCATCGCCGGCGTTGGTCCCGGACTGGCCTTTGGTAAGGCCATGGCTGCGGCGGATACCGGTCGGGTCATTTTGCTGGTGCCGGCGGCGGTCGGGGGCACCCGCATCGAACAATGGGTGCCCGGTGGCTACGATACCATAACGGACGCCCATCCGTACGACGATGCGCTGAGTCGGGTAGCCGCCGCCAAAGAACGGGGGGGCGAGCTACGGGGCATCCTCTGGCACCAGGGGGAGAGCAATAGTCGCATGGACTTGCTGCCCGGCTACCGCGATAAGCTCGTCGATTTGGTCACCCGCTTCCGGGAAGACTTTGCCAATGACACCCTGACCTTCCTGGCCGGCGAATTGCTCCCTAATGGCAAACTGGGCCGTCCCGCCGACCTCATCAACCTGGCCCTCCACGAGGCAATTGGCTTTCTCCCCCATTACCGGGTCGTGGCCGCCGACCCGCCCGACCACCTGGGGGACTTTTTGCACTTCGATACGGATACCGCCCGCCGTCTGGGGAAGGCGTACGCGGAGGCCATGCTGGAAATGGGGGAATGATCGCGCTTACCTATATTTAGAGCAATGCATCGCCGTGATCTTCTTCGCCGGGCGGTCCGGCTGGCGGGCTTTGCCGGGTTGTCCCCCGCTCTGCTCCTTGCACTGGAGGGTTGCCGGGAGGAGGCTGTCCGGACGCTGTCCCCGGATCAGTTCCGGTTGCTGAGCGGCTACTGCGACCAGTTGCTGCCCCGCACGACTACGCTGGGCGCGCTGGATGTCGGCGTTCCCGAATTCGTCGACCGCATGCTCACCGCACTGCTCACCGAAGCGGAACGCAACCCGATCATGCGCATGCTCGAAGTCCAACTGTCCGAGGGCAACGATCGCCTGAATGCCCTACCGGAGGAAGTGCTTCGCCCCATCAAACGGCTTGCCGTACTGGGCTACTTCACCAGCGAGGCCGTCATGACCGGCCAGCTAAATTTTCACCCCGCCCCCGGTCACTACGATGGCTGCGCCGGTGCGGACCGCCTCTTCGTCAACCTAAACTTCGGAGCCGAATGACCACCTACGATGCCATCGTCGTCGGCTCCGGCATCACCGGCGGCTGGGCGGCAAAAGAACTCTGCCAGCGCGGGCTGCAAACGCTGGTTTTGGAACGGGGCCGCCAGCTGGAACACGTCAAGGACTATCCCACCACCGCCACCCCGCCCTGGGAGTTTGCGCAGCGCGGCCAGGTGAGCCCTCGGACCCGCGCCGATTACCCCGTACAGTCCAACGTATACTGCTTTAACGAGGCTACGAAGCACTTCTGGATCAAGGACGTCGACCACCCGTACACGACGCCGGCCGGCCACGACTTTCACTGGATCAGGGGCGACCACGTCGGGGGCAAAAGCCTGATGTGGGGGCGGCAGTGCAGCCGCTGGGCCGACCTGGACTTCACCGCCAACGCCGCCGACGGCCACGGCACGGACTGGCCCATTCGCTACGCCGACATCGCCCCCTGGTACGACTACGTCGAGCGCTTCATCGGCGTCAGTGGGAGTAAAGAAGGCTACTCCCAGCTACCGGACGGGCAGTACCAGCCCCCCATGCCGATGAACTGCGTGGAGGAGGAAGTGCGCCGCCGCATCGAGGCCCACTGGCCCGGGCAACGCCATTTGACCATCGGGCGGGTAGCCAACATGACCGAACCAAAGGAGGGGCGAAGCGCCTGTCAGTACCGCAACCTCTGCTACCGGGGCTGCCCCTACGGCGCTTACTTTTCCAGCCAAAGCTCCACCCTGCCCGCCGCCGCGGCTACGGGTAAGCTCACCCTGCGGCCCGACAGCGTAGTTACCTCTCTCATCTACGATACACAAACGAACCGGGTGCGCGGCGTCCGTATGCTAGACGCTCACACCCGACAAGAGCGGGAGTTTTTTGCCCCCGTAGTGTTTCTCTGCGCCTCCACCCTGGCCAGCACCTGGATTTTGCTGAACTCCACCGAGGACGGTACGCCGGAAGGACTCGCCAACTCCAGCGGCGTGCTGGGGCACTACCTGACCGACCAGCACTACCGCATCGGGGCGACCGGCCGGATCGAGGGGTTTGACGATAAGTACTATACCGGAGGGCGGCCCACCGGCATTATCGTTCCCCGCTTTCGCAACCTCTCTCCCGAAACGCAGCGGGACGACTACCTGCGTGGCTTCAACTACCAGGGCTGGGCGGTGCGGGATGGCTGGTCGCGGGGGATAGACGACGATGACTACGGGGGGGAGTGGAAAGATCGGTTGCACCGCCCCGGCCCCTGGTCCATGACCTTCCTGGCCTTCGGGGAGACGCTACCCCGGTACCGCAATCACGTTCGCCTCAACCACGACCGGCGCGACGTCTACGGACTGCCCACCCTCCACATCGATACCCGCTTCGGCGAAAATGAGGATGCCATGCGCCGCGATATGCAGGATAGTGCCGTCGAGATGCTGCGCGTGGCCGGCGCGGTCGACATCCAACCCTTCGAGAGCCGCAAGGACTACGTCATGGGCGATTGCATCCACGAAATGGGAACGGCGCGTATGGGGCGCGACCCCAAAACGAGCGTCCTTAACGGCTTCAACCAGAGCCACGACATTCCCAATCTGTTCGTGACGGACGGGGCGAGCATGGCGTCGGTATCCTGCAAAAACCCTTCGGTGACCTTTATGGCGTTGACGGCCCGGGCGGTGGATTATGCGGTTGAAAGGTTACGGCGTGGAGAGTTATAATCTGGCTCCACACCCCGACGGCGACGTTTTCATCCACCTTGCACCTGCGCCCGCGCCCTTAGCCCTAACTTACGTAGGTAACACCTGATCTACCGCATGCTGCGCATTCCTGTCCTCCTGCTTGCGCTCCTATCCGCCTGCTCGCCGGAAATCCAGGACGGTCGCTACAACCTGAATGCCGAAAAAGTCAGCCAGGCAAACGAATTGCCAGACGGCTGGACCTCAATGGGATCGGAAGGGTATGCCCTCACCGCCGATAGCACCACGGCGGCTCATTCCGGCAGGCGAAGCATTCATATCGCGAAGCGGAGCACCGACGGGACGTATGGCCTAGCCGTTTATACCCTGCCCGGACCCTTTGCCGGTGATTCCCTTACCCTTACCGGTTATGTAAAAAGTCAAGACGTGCTTGCTGGAAGCGTAGGGTTGGTGGTGCGCCTCGATGGGGAAGAAGGGCTTCTCGACACCGAAAATAGCCTTCGGGACAGTGTACCCCGCAGTCAGCAGTGGACGCGTCACCGACTGACCATTCCCTACACCCGGGAAGCTACGTCCATTATTGTAGGTGGGCTGTTGACCGGACCGGGGAAGGCGTGGTTCGACGACTTTACCGTCACCATCGACGGCCAAAATATAGAGGACATGGAGCCTGTACCATCAGTTAGCTATGCCGCCGAACAGGACACGGCCTTCGCCCAATCGTCGCAAGTAATCCTGCCCAAGCTAACAGCGGAGCTGACGAATGACCTGGGCCTGCTCGGTCGCGTTTGGGGTTTTCTGAAGTACCACCATCCCGCCGTGGCCACCGGGCAATACCACTGGGACAAGGAGCTCTTCCGCATTTTGCCCGACTACCTCAGGGCGGGGACGCAGGTGCAAAGGGAATCGGTACTATCAAACTGGATCGAGCGAATCGGGCCAATCAGTCCCTGCGATCCCTGCGCGGAGAAACCGGAAGGGGCGGTTCGGCAACTTTCCGTGTCGGAGTTGACTGATCGCCTATCGAATCCCGACCTGGTCGCCAAACTGAAAGAAGTATATACCCACCGGCCGACCAAGACGCAGTACTACGTGGCAATGGCCCCGATGGTCGGTAACCCGGTCTTCCGCCATGAGGACGACTACCCGATGATGTCCCCGCCCGACGTAGGGTACCGCTTGCTAAGCCTGTACCGCTACTGGAATATGATCCACTATTTCTTC
>CAZKPE010000316.1:3053-4318 GCA_964554545.1 uncultured Lewinella sp. | reverse complement strand
GCCATGTGGATTTATATGACCTCGGCGGTAACCAGTCATATTTACGGGACCGAAGACACCGAATCCCTACGCTACAACGAAGGCGCCGACTGGGTAGGCATCTGCTTTGCCGTCTACAATGGCGTAGCTGCCCTTGTGGCCTTTTTACTCCCCATACTCGCCAAACAAGTCAGCCGCAAAATCACCCACCTGATCGCCCTTTTCTGTGGGGGGCTGGGGCTGGCTTCCATTTACTTCATCAGCGATCCCAATATGTTGCTGGTATCGATGGTCGGGGTCGGTATCGCCTGGGCGAGTATCCTGTCTATGCCCTATGCCATCATCAGCAGTATCCTGCCGGCGAACAAGATGGGCTATTATATGGGGGTCTTCAACTTTTTCATCGTCATCCCCCAGATTGTGGCGGGCTCCGTATTCGGCTACCTGTTGGTCAATTTTCTCGGCAACGAAAGTATCTACGTCTTGCTGGTCGGGGCGGGCTCCTTCTTCCTGGCCGGTCTTCTCTGCCTGATCGTGGAAGATAACGAGGTGGCGGTGGATTTCGCGGTGCCGAAGAATGCGATTGAGGCGGTGACTTGATATTTATAAAACCCACTCCGGAAAAAACACCACCACCCCCAACAACACCACCTGAATAATCAAAAACGGAATAATTCCCCTGTACAGATGCCCGGTCGTCACTTCGGGGGGAGCTACCCCTTTTAGATAGAAAAGCGCAAAGCCGAACGGTGGCGTAAGAAAGCTGGTCTGCAAATTGATACCGAGCAGGATGCCCAGCCAGATCAGGTCGGTACCGTAGGCGATGAATACCGGCGTCACCACGGGGACGATGATGAAGACGATCTCGATGAAATCGATGAAAAAGCCAGCGATGAAAACCACCACCATCACCAGCGCCAGGAACTGATACTCCGGCAGATTGCCGTTCTCGATCAGGCTGACCAGAAAGCGGTCGCCGCCGAGCTCCCGGAAGACCAGGGAGAAAGTGGTCGCCCCCAGCAGAATCATAAATACCATACTCGTCAGGTGGGTGGTATCGGCACAGACTTCCCGCAGCACCGACCAGCGAAGCTTGCCCTGTCCCCCCGTTAAAAGGATTGCACCTGCGGCCCCGACCCCGGCAGCTTCCGTCGGCGAAGCCAGCCCTACCAAAATACTGCCCAGTACGGCAATAATTAACAACAAGGGAAGAATCAAGCTCTGAGCAACTTCCAGAACCAGTTTGCGGTCCCACACCTGCGGCGGCCCCGCCGGGGGAAGAGCCC
>CAZKPE010000316.1:0-2953 GCA_964554545.1 uncultured Lewinella sp. | reverse complement strand
AGTGCACCCACGATGATGACGGAAATGGCCATTCCGCCCCGAACGCGCCCGAACGACCGGCTCATGCTGTTCAGCATCCGCTCGGCCAACCCGCTTTTCTCCAGCATGATGCCCATGAAAATGAAGAGCGGCACGGCGAGCAAGACCGAATTTTCCATGATGCCCATCACCCGATTCGGCAGCAGCGACAGCACGGAGATATCCAGAAAGCAGAGGGCGTAGATCAGACTCAGCCCCCCCAGCGTGAATCCGACTGGGTAGCCATAGAGCACCAGCACGAAAATGCTCACGAACAGCAGGAGCGCCAGGATCGCCAGGCTCACGGCTTCAGGGTGTTTGCCCGCAACCGGTACGCCCGCCAAGCCACGGCGACCGCCTGCAATAGCAGCAGGAGTGCGGCAAAGGGTACGACCGCCTTGATCGGAAAGAAGTAGGGGATACCGTTCGGATTCGGGCTCCCCTCCCCTGCCAGCCAGGCCTCCCGGGCGTAGAGCACGCTGAAGTATAGCAGAACGATGGTCCAGGGAATCAGAAACAGCAGGGTGCCGAGGAGGTCGACCATCGCGCGGTCCCGCGGCGAAAAGCGATCGTAGAACAGATCGACCCGCACGTGCCGGTCCCGTTGCAGCGCGTACGGAATGCCCAGTAGAAAGATGAGGGCGAAGAGGTGCCACTCCAGCTCGATGACCCAGGCGGCGGTCAGGGAGAAGAACCAGCGCAGCAGTACGTCGACCACCACGAGGGCAATGAGGAGAATATTGAGTAACCCCGCGGCCCGGCCGACCGAGGCGACCAGGCGATCAATGTAGGCAACCGCCCGCCCGATCACCGTGCGAGTAGTTGACGCGCGATCACCGCGGGATCGCTACTACCCACCTTCACTTCCTCAAGTCTCCCGGCGGGCATCCGGCTGGCATAGTGGGTGTAGGCCTTATCGTAGTAGACCAGCGCCACCCGCGCCGCGGCCCCGAAGTCGTCGCGATCAACGGCATCCAGCGCGGTCTGTACGTGTTGCCCCCCCAGGCGCTTTTTCAGTCTGATAAAGGCAGCCTTAAGCTGCGGTTTGGGATAGCAGGCGTAGTCGCGCACCAAATTATCCACCCGTTGGTCCAACGGTACCGCCAGATGTATGGCCGGCGCGTTCACCAGTCGGCGGTAAAAGACATCCGGTTGGCAGACCGTGCCGATCATACGACTTTCGTCTTCTACCCAGACGGTCGCCCCCACTGGAATCCTACGCAGGGCGTCAAAGAGCAGGTTTTCAAACTGCTCGGTCGTTGGCTGGGGGGCTTCACCGAGGGCACCAAAACTAGATCCCTTGTGGCACGCCAGACCCTCCAGATCGACGACGTAGGCACCCTGCTCGCGGAGGGCACGGAGGACGTGGGTTTTGCCGGCTCCGGTCGGCCCGCTGAGCACCCGGAGGCGGTGATGATCTTCGGCCAGATAGGCACGGGCGTAGGTACGGTAGGCTTTGTATCCCCCGGAAAGCTGGCTGACCTCCATACCCGCCCGTTCCAGCAGCCAGGCCACACTGGCACTCCGCTGACCACCGCGCCAGCACTGGACCGTGACTTTTTCACTGGGAGCAAGCTGGCGAGCGCCCTCTACCAAACTCCGCATTTTGCCGCCGGCGATCTCCAGCCCACGAAGCAGGGCGGCATCGGGGCTGTCCTGCTTGTACAAGGTGCCGACTTCCGACCGTTCCGCATCATCGAAGAGGGGCAAGGAACGGGCGCCCGGCGCGTGACCGGACTGGAACTCCCCCGGACTACGGACATCGATCAACACCCGGTCGGGCGCGAAAGTGCCGAAGTATTCCGCGGGGGAGATTTGCTGCATGTCTATTTCGTACCGATCGCGTCGTTGCGCCAGAGGTGGACGTACTTGTGTTGGTCCCAGCCAATGCTGACGATGTCCAAATCGCCGTCGCCGTCCATGTCGTAGGGCTGGGTGCCGAGGTGGCTCTCCTTGCCGCGGTCGAGTTCGCTTTCGGTGAACCGGCCGCTGCCGTCGTTTTTCCACAATTGCAGGCTCAGGTCCGGCCCCTTATGTTCGGCGGTGAGTATGTCGACGTCACCGTCGCGGTCCATATCCGTCAGGGCCAGGTTATTCATACTGTATTGGGTGACGACCTTTTCCCGTCGCCAGCCATCTTCTTCCTGAAAGTAAACGTACAGACTGGCATCCGGCTCCAGCCCGGGGTAGCGCTCTTCGGCGATCACCACGTCGGTCATGCCGTCGCCGTTGAGGTCGGCAGCCTCCACCCGGTCGGTGGCAAATTGGGTGGTACCCACCTCGTGGCGGGTCCAGTCTTCGGTCAGCGTGCCGGGGTTTTCGAACCAGACCACTACGGTCGGTACCTCGGGGTCACCGCCCTCGGCGCGAAAGCCGCTGATGAGGTCGATATCGCCGTCGCCGTCCACGTCGGCCGTTCCGAAGCCTTCGTCGCTCGCATCCTTACCCACCAGGGTGACGGGCCAGGGCTTCTCTCCACTCGGGTCCATCACGAAAAGCCCACCGAGGCTGGCGTAGATGATCTCGTCGGTGCCGTTTCCGGGCAGCAGGTCGGCGACCTTGTAGCCCTGTCCGTTGTGGTGGCCCGTGGCGGGTACCTGGGCGACGACCTCGCTTTTGGTCCAGTCGGAACCGTCATCGCTGCCAGTGAACAGGACTACGTCCGGCAGGGCCTCCCCGAGAATGGCCGGCTTGCCCTCCTGCTCAATTATGAGGTTAGCATCTACATTCCGCCCCAGGTCGAGCTTTTCCCATTCCCCCTGCATATCGCCACCGGGATTGAGGTAAGCGTTGCGTCCGCTTACCAAATCCAACAACCCATCGCCGTTGAGGTCGCCGGCGGCCAGGCCGAAGTAGCGCAGCCAGTCCGGATCGTCGAAGTCACCCCACATGGCCTTGGTGGAGTCCACCTCGATGTAGGTCCACTTATCGCTGG
>CAZKPE010000315.1:0-4323 GCA_964554545.1 uncultured Lewinella sp. | reverse complement strand
CACCGTAGGCCAATCCGAGGGGAAGGGCCTGGGCTAACGGGTAAACCGCAAATCCGGCCACTGTACATGCTAAGAGTAGCAAGGTGGCCAGCCGGCGGCTTCCCCGGGGGCTTCTTGCGGCGAAAGTGCGCACCCCCTGCCTGCGGTCGAGTTCGACATCACGGAGATCGAATAGTAAGGCGACCGCGAGGGTGAATGTGAACCGCACCACCGCACCTACGAAATCCAGCGGTGGGCCCTCGGCAAATTTCGGGAGTAGGTCGGTTACCAGCATCCAGGCCAGGGCCACCCAAATGACTTTCAGGTAGGGGAGATCACGTAAACGCGGCCCGCCCGGAAAGATCGGAATGAGGTAAAAGAAGGTAAAGGGTAGCGAAAGGAGTAGCGGGAGCCAGGCAAAGTAGGACATTCCCAGCCCGAGAAAAGCGGCAACCAGTATTGCGGTAACTCCGACCCAAACACTCGCAGTAGGTGAATCGGCTACCAGCCCATACCGGCGACCGGTGGGCTCGCCGAAGGCGCGGCGGTAACTGATACTCCGGTGGGCGGTGTACACCGCCAGCGTAGCAAAGAAAATAAAGAGGTGTGTTCGGCGGACGGCCGACCCCCCCTGCGCGAGATAGGTAGACTGCCACCCCAGTGCCGCCGCCGCCAGCGCGATCCAGACGTGGCCGTAAAAGAGCCAGCGGAAGAACGGGCGGTCCATAGGGGTTGAAACCTTACACCTCGAAGTAGTTGAAGCTCATCCCGTCCTCGATGCGCCGCAGACTGGCCAGGATCAGCTCGATGACGTGCTCGACGTCCTCCTTGGCCGCCATCTCGACGGTGGTGTGCATATACTTCAGCGGCAGGCTGATCAGCGCCGAGGGCACCCCGCCGTTGGAGTAGGCGAAGGCATCGGTGTCGGTGCCCGTGGCGCGGCTGCTGGCTTCCCGTTGCAGGGGGATGTCGGCCTCCTTAGCGGCCTCGATGATGAGTTTGAGGAGCTTATTGTGAACGGCCGGCGCGTAGGTCACGGTCGGTCCCATTCCCGCCTTCACGTCGCCCACTTTCTGCTTCTTGAGCATGGGGGTATGGGTGTCGTGGGTGACATCGGTGATGATGGCCACCTGGGGCTTGATCCGGTCGGTGATCATCTGGGCGCCCCGCAGGCCCACTTCTTCCTGTACGGCGTTGACGATGTAGAGGGAGTAGGGGAGGTCGATCTTGCGCTCGCCGATCAACCGGGCCACCTGGGCGATGCAGAAGCCGCCCATCCGGTTATCGAGGGCGCGGCCGCAGTAGTAGCGGTCGTTCATCACCTCCAACTCGTCGGGGTAGGTGATGACGCTGCCGACGTGGATTCCCATTTCGAGCACCTCCTCCTTGTCTTTGGCGCCCACGTCGATGAAGATGTTCTCAATTTTCGGTTGCAGCTTGGCGTCGTCGCCCCGGCGGGTATGGATGGCCGGCCAGCCGAAAACGCCCCGCACGATGCCCTTATCCCCGTGGATATTGACCCGCTTGGAGGGGGCGATCATGTGGTCGCTGCCGCCGTTACGGATCACGTAGATGTAGCCGGAGTCGGTGATGTAGTGCACGAACCAACTGATCTCGTCCGCGTGCCCCTCGATGACGACCCGGTAGTCGCGGCCGGGGTTGATGACGCCGTAAGCCGTGCCGTAGGTGTCCAGGCCGATCTCGTCGACGTAGGGGCGGATGTAGTCGATCCAGCGTTGCTGTCCGGCGCTTTCAAATCCGGTCGGCGAGGCGTTGTTGAGGTAATCGTACAGAAAGGTTTCGGCGGTGTCGTCGAGTATGGGCATAGGGGGGTTATTGTGAGAAGGCCTCGCTCCAGGCGCGGGGGTCTTCGCGCCAGTCGGCCAGGGTATCCGCCTCTTCGGCGGTGATGCTACCGTTAGCTTTCGCTTCGGCGAGAAGGGCGGCGTAACCGCTCAAGGTGGTCAGGGGAACTTCCGCGTTCCGAAAGGCCCGGGCGGCGGAGGGAAATTCGTAGGTGAAGATCGCCAGGGTAGCGGCTACCCGCCCGCCGGCATTGCGCAGGGCCTCGACGGCTTTCAGGCTGCTTCCTCCCGTCGAGATCAGGTCTTCGACGACCAGGTAATTCTTACCCGGTTCCAGCCGGCCCTCGATCTGGTTGCGGCGGCCGTGTTCCTTGGCGGAACTGCGGATGTAAATGAAGGGTAGCCCGAGCCGGTCGGCCAGTAGCGCCCCATGGGGGATGCCGGCCGTTGCGACGCCCGCTATTCCCTCCACGGTCTTGATTGCACCTGCGGCCGCGCCCAGCGCTTCTACGATCTCATTACGGATCTCGGGGTAGGAGAGCAGCACCCGGTTGTCGCAGTAGATGGGACTGCGTAGTCCGCTCGCCCAGGTGAAGGGGTCACGGGGGTTCAACTTTACCGCTCCCACTTCCAGCAGGCGACGGGCCACGCGGCGAGATGCCTGCATACGTCGTAATTTTCGCGCCAATGTACGTAATCTACATCAACGACCGCCCGCTGCTCCTGCGCGGTACCGACGAGACCGCCCCCCACAGGCTCGCCACCGACGACACCCACCTGCAAACCCGCTACACGGGCAAGCGTAAGAGCCTGCTGAACTACGCCGACCTGCTGGAGAAAGGGAGCCCGAAAGTCCGGTCCGTTGAATTGTATACCGACGACCTGGACGGGCTGTGGGCCGATTTCCGCAGTCACTACAAATGGGTGGAAGCCGCCGGTGGCGTGGTCACCAACCCAAAGCTGGGGCGACAGCTCTTCATCCTTCGCCGGGGCTACTGGGACCTCCCCAAGGGCAAGATCGACGAGGGAGAGGAGCGTCAGGCCGCCGCCCTGCGGGAAGTGACCGAGGAAACCGGGCTACAGGATATCCGACTCGGAGCGCAACTCCCCACTACCTACCACACCTACCGTAGCAAGAAGGAAAAGCGCATCCTGAAGCCGACCTACTGGTACCGGATGAGTAGCGAACAGGAAAGCCTGGTACCGGAAGCGGAGGAGGGCATCGAGCGGGCCGAATGGCGACGACTTGCCGACGTACTGGCCGCCGACGCCCCCCTGTACGCCAATCTTCGCTACCTGCTGGAGCAAGTGTAGGGGCGAATCTCCCGGACTTAGTTTACGAAACGACCTAAGCCCGCCCGGCTAACGTATATTTGCCGCCCACCCACCGATAGCAGTATGTACAATTTGATCCTCTTCGGCCCCCCTGGCTCCGGGAAAGGGACGCAGGCCAACCTTCTCGTCGAGAAGCACGGCTTCCTGCACATCAGCACCGGTGACATGTTCCGGGAGGAACTGAGCCGCAACACCCCACTCGGACAGGAAGCCCGCGCCTACATGGACCAGGGGAATCTCGTCCCCGACGAGGTCACGATCGCCATGCTGCGCAAGCGGGTCGATCAGCACCCCGACGTGACGGGCATTATCTTTGACGGCTTCCCGCGCACCGACCCCCAGGCGGCGGCCCTGAACGACCTGATGATCGAAAAAGGCGCACGCATCAATGCCCTGATCCTGCTGGACGTCGACGCCGACACCATCGTACGACGCATCATCGGGCGGGCGGCTACCAGCGGCCGGGCTGACGATGCCCGGGAGGACGTCATCCGGACCCGCTACCGCAACTTCGTCCGCTACACCACCCCGGTGTACGACTTTTACGAAAAGCTCGGCCTCGCCCACCGGGTGGACGGCAAGGGCAGTATCGAAAGCGTCGCGACGGCCATCGACGCCATCGTCAGCCCGGCGGTAGCGGCCGACTAGCGCACACCGCGACGGCCCCGCTGTTGGGACCAGTAACCTATGGCAAGAGCAAACTTCGTTGACTACGTCAAGATCAACCTGACCTCCGGCAGCGGCGGGGCGGGCTCCCGGCATTTCTACCGGGCCAAGGGCATCCCGAAGGGCGGCCCCGACGGGGGGGACGGCGGTCGTGGCGGCCACATCATCCTGCGCGGTAACCGCAATCTCTGGACCTTGCTCCAATTCAAGTACAAAAAGCACATCCGCGCCGGCCACGGCGAGCGGGGCAGCGAGAACAACAAAACCGGGAAGACGGGGGAGGATGTTATCCTCGACGTACCCCTCGGCACCATCGCCCGGGATGCCGAGACGGGGGAGGAGCTTTTCGAAGTCACCCGCCACGACGAGGAGTACGTCATCGCGCCGGGGGGGCGGGGCGGTCTGGGCAATACCCACTTCAAATCCTCCACCAACCAGTCACCTGACTACGCTCAGCCGGGGGAGGAAGGGATCGTCGGCTGGTTCATCCTCGAACTGAAGGTGCTGGCCGACGTGGGGCTGGTCGGGTTTCCCAACG
>CAZKPE010000314.1:0-4361 GCA_964554545.1 uncultured Lewinella sp. | reverse complement strand
TGCTGGCCATCGTGGGGGATGCGATCCCGCTGGAGCGGCGCTCGTCGGCGATGGGTTGGGTGATGACGGCCTTCTCGGCAGCGAGCGTCGTCGGCGTACCGGCCGGGATCTGGCTGGCGGCGGAGTACGGTTGGCACTTCCCCTTCGTGGTAACGGGGGTGCTGTCGGCGGCCTTCGTGGTGCTGGCCTACTTTTTCGTGCCGTCCATGCGGGGTCACCTGCGGAAACCCGAGCTGCTGGGCGGAGCGCCGGAGCCCTGGTACGCCCCCTACCGGGCCATCTTCACGGATGCCAATCAGCGGGCGGCCCTGCTCTTCACCCTGACGCTGATGCTGGGCCACTTCACCATCATCCCCTTCATCGCGCCCTATATGCAGATCAACATTGGCTTCGGCGATAAGCAGGTCAGTCTGATCTACCTCATCGGGGGTTTGCTCACGGTCGTCCTGCTCCCCCTGCTGGGCAAACTGGCCGATCGCTACGGGCGGATGCTGATCTTCACCATTGCCAGTATCGGGGCACTGGGCAGTATCTTCGCCATCACGAATCTGGATACCACCTCCATTCCACTGGCGCTGCTGGTCACCAGTTCCTTCTTCGTCGTTTCCAGTGGGCGCACGGTGCCGGCTACCACCATGATCACGGCCGTCGTCCACCCCGAGAACCGGGCGGGCTTCATGAGTATCCGGCAGTCGGTCAACGAGATCGCGCTCTTCTTTTCCAGTCTGATCGCCGGCTTCATTATCGTAGAGGGGGCCGACGGGCGGCTGGAGCACTACGACTGGCTGGGCTACTTTACGATGGGAATGACGGTGGTGGCGGTGTATGCGGGGAGTCGGCTGCGGGCGGTGGCCTAGGCGGTCGAGGGCCTCCGGCCTGAGTTGTTCGAGGACTTCCAGTCCGAGGTGGTACACCACCGCAGATTACGCGGATTGCTTTCGCGGATTTAACGCAGATTTAGAATGAAACTGCCGCGTCGGGTTGAGTACCGGTCGAGGGCTTGTAGCCCGAGCCCATTCACCATAGATTTCGCAGCTTTACGGCTCCTACCAAACACAAACCTTGGCTACACGCATCGCGATTTTCGTTTCCGGCGGCGGCAGCAACGCCCGCGTCATGATCGACCGCTTTCGGGAGCACCCGGAGGATAAGGTGGAGGTAGTACTCCTCGTCAGTAACCGGGCCACGGCGGGGGCGCTCACTATGGCGGCGGAGCGCGGGATGCCGACTTTGGTCGTAAACCGGGAAGACTGGAAGGGCGGGGATGAGCTTCTGCGGGCGCTGGAGACCTACCGGGTCGACTGGATCGTGCTGGCCGGCTTTCTCTGGTTGGTGCCGAGGTACCTGGTGAAGACCTTCCCCGACCGAATCGTGAATATCCACCCGGCGCTACTGCCCGACTACGGGGGCAAGGGGATGTACGGTCGCCACGTCCACGAAGCGGTGAAGGCGGCCGGGGAGACGGAGAGTGGCATCACCATCCACTACGTCAACGAGAACTACGATGAGGGAAACGTCATCTTTCAGGCCGCCGTCCGCCTGGACCCGGAGGATACGCCGGAGCAGATTGCAGAACGCGTCCTGCGGCTGGAGCACGCGAATTACTGGCGGGTGGTGCGGCGGCTGGTAAATCAGCGGACCTGACGCGGGATGCTCAGTTTCGGATCTTTGGAGACGGTCTCGAGGGTGTAGTAGGTCAGGTTCAGGTTTTTCAGTTCGGCGTACTTCAGCACGAGTAGGTTGCCACGCACCGGGTAGTAGCGTAGGTCGGGATCATCGGACTGTCCCCTCGGGGCGTCTTCGACCAGTCGGCGGCGCTTGACGGACTTCAGGCTAATAGTCAGCAGGCCACCGTCGCGGGCCAGCTCGTAGTCGACCAGGACGCCGTCGTAGAGGTAGGTGCCGGCGGCCGTATCCTGGATAGTGCTGACGAAGACGATCTCGATCTCCTCCACCCGGTCTTGCTGGAGGTCGATGGCGGCCCGGGGAAAATCAAATATTTCTCCCCGAAGGATGTAATGCCAGGTATTCTGGTAGCGGAATAGTTTGTACGTGCGGTCCCACTTCTCCCGGCGGACCACCTTGCGGGCCAGGTACCCACTTGCTCCGGCTAGTCCGATTAGTAGACCCTGGTGTAAAACGATACGCCCCAGGTGCCGCTCTACCGCGCCCAGGGCGGCGATCGACTCCATTCCCCCGGCCATCAGTCGTCCGAGCACGGTCAGGTCCGTGGGGTACACGAAGGTATTGGTGAACCAGTAGCCCAGCAATTGGAAGATCAGACTGGGGACAATGGTAGCCGTAAAGACCAGGAACAGGTTCTCACGGAAGTACTGCTGGGAAAATTCTTCGGAGTAATACAGTCGCCGGTACGCAATGCCGGGTAGTAGCAGCACGAATAGAACAATGGTAGAAAGGGCAATGCTCACCTAGCGGGCCGCTCCCCGCCCACTGCAACGATGCGGTTGTGCTCGTCAAGCTGCAGTACGGCTCCCTCCGGATCCCCCCGGCGCACGGCCCGGATGGCATCGGCTAATTGCTCGGCCCCGCCGGGGTGGGACATGATCTGCCGCACCCGCTCGCTCATCAGCGGGAGGTCCGAGTTCCAAAAGCTGGTGTGGCGTTTGGTGATGTCCTTGCGGTCGGCCATGGGTACAAATATAGGGGGTTGGTAGGAAGAGAACGGCCGGGGGTGGGGCTTGGTTGGATTTGACTACTCGGGCCGGAGGCCCTCGACCTTGGCTTGGGTGGTATCGATGATGGTGATCTGCTCTGGAGTAGGTCGGGCAGAGTAGGCGACTACCCCATCGCAGTGGAACATAGTCCGGATCGGTCGGGGGTCACCGAAGACGACGAGGGTGCGGTTGTCCGGGTCTTGCGGTGGGCATTGCACCTGCGTCCCCGCCCCCTCCCCGAAGAGTTTCATGCGTTCGATACCGTAGCGAAGAGGGAGCAGGAGAAGGAAGATGGCCAGGACGGTACGGAGCTTCCCCGGACCCCGCAAAAGTCGGTGTGCAGTGGCGGCGATCAGGAGCAAGACGGCCGGATAGGCCACGGCGAGGTAGCCCACCATCTTGGTTGCTACCAGCGAGAAGAAGAGCAGGGGAAGTAGCAGGTAAACGGCCAGGGCCGAAAGGGACCAGTTGCGCTTTTGCAGTAGGCGGTAGCCGGTGAGTCCGATTGCGATGAAGACCGTCTCGCCGAACACGATCCGCAGCTTATTGAGGTGCCAGAGGGGGCCGCCGGCGTGCCCTTCCAGTGCTTCCCAGAGGTGGCGGCTGTTGTACCGGTACTCGAAGGTGGCCTCGGCGGGGAAGGCGTGGAGAATGTACAGTTGCCAGGGCAGCACCACGAGGGTGACCAGTAGAGCCGACAGCGCCAGCTTGCCTATCAACTCGTGTAGGGAAACCCGGTAGTAGAGCAGTCCGGCGGCCAACACGGCGAGGGGGAGTAGGCCGGTAAGCCACTTCGTAAGTATGGCCAAGCCGCATAGCAGACCAGTAGCGAGCAGGGTGAAACGAGAACGGCTGCGGAGGTGACACAGCGCGGCGTAAACCCCGGCCTCAACCAGCACGACGAACAGCGTATCGACGTGATCGGTCGCTACCCGTCCGCTGGCCGCTTCGAGCAGGTAACCGTTGGTGGCGTGCAGCAGGGCGGCGAGGAGGCCGATACGTGCGGTGAAGAGCAGCCGACCGCAGCGGTAGGTGAGCCACACACCCAGACACGAAAAAAGAACGGAGGGAAGGCGGACGGCAAAGACGGTGTTGCCCAGCAGGTTGATCGAGGCGGCCATCGCCCACAGGGCCAGCGGTTGCTTGTGAAGCCAGACGTGATTCTGGTTCCAGTAGCGGTAGTCGTAGGGCAGCACCGGGTCGGCGTAGAGGGTGGGGCGTAGCCAGTCCTGACTGAGGTTCTTGGCGACCAGGGCGTGGATGCGCTCGTCCCACTCGTGAAGGCCGTGGCCGTGGCCCAGGTAGAGGAGGATGAGGGCGTGAAGGGCAACTACGAGTAAAATGTCGAACCCCTCCGGCTTGCGATCAGTAGCGAGTAGGTAACCGGTGCGGGCGGATACCGCTACCAAGCCGAGCGAAACAAGGATGGCGAATGAGGGGGTAGCTTGAATTCGTCAGTGAATTATAGCTCGGGCCGGAGGCCCTCGACCTTGGATTTTTCTTTCCAGCCGATGCTGAACTCGATGAGGAGTAGCAGAACGCCTGGGGCCAAAAACCAGTAGAAGTAGCTGTCATAGCTGGAGAACGATTGGGTCTCGAACTCCAGCTTCTCGATGCGGTCGACTTGGGCACGGAGGGCCTGGGCCAGGTTCTCGCTGTCGCCGCTGAGGGGGAAGTAGCTGCCGC
>CAZKPE010000313.1:0-4362 GCA_964554545.1 uncultured Lewinella sp. | reverse complement strand
GCGGCAGCTACTTCCCCCTCAGCGGCGACAGCGAGAACCTGGCCCAGGCCCTCCGCGCTCAGGTCGACCGCATCGAGAAGCTGGAGTTCGAGACTCAGTCCTTTTCCAGCTACGATAGCTACTTCTACTGGTTTCTGGCCCCCGGCGTACTGTTGCTACTCATCGAGTTTAGCATCGGCTGGAAGGAAAAACCCAGGGTTGAGAGCTTCCAGCCTAGGCTATAATCTACCGACGAATTCAAGCTACCCCCGTTGTTAGCTATCCTAGTTTCGCTCTGCCTGGGAGCAGTGGTAGCGCGCACCGGCTACCTGTTCGGTACGTACCGCAGGCCGAAGCGGTTCGACATCCTACTCGTCGTCGCCCTCCACGCCCTCATCCTCCTCTACCTGGGCCACGGCCACGGCCTCCACGAGTGGGACGAGCGCATCCACGCCCTGGTCGCCAAGAACCTCAGTCAGGACTGGCTACGCCCCACCCTCTACGCCGACCCGGTGCTGCCCTACGACTACCGCTACTGGAACCAGAATCACGTCTGGCTTCACAAGCAACCGCTGGCCCTGTGGGCGATGGCCGCCTCGATCAACCTGCTGGGCAACACCGTCTTTGCCGTCCGCCTTCCCTCCGTTCTTTTTTCGTGTCTGGGTGTGTGGCTCACCTACCGCTGCGGTCGGCTGCTCTTCACCGCACGTAT
Organism: uncultured Lewinella sp.; assembly: GCA_964554545.1. GTDB lineage: Bacteria > Bacteroidota > Bacteroidia > Chitinophagales > Saprospiraceae > Neolewinella. Next base: position 3,671 of record CAZKPE010000313.1, on the reverse strand, counting down.
CGGCCTCCTCGCCGCCCTGCTGCACGCCACCAACGGTTACCTGCTCGAAGCGGCCAGCGGACGGGTAGCGACCGATCACGTCGATACGCTGTTCGTCGTGCTGGTTGAGGCCGGGGTTTACGCCGCGCTGTGTCACCTCCGCAGCCGTTCTCGTTTCACCCTGCTCGCTACTGGTCTGCTATGCGGCTTGGCCATACTTACGAAGTGGCTTACCGGCCTACTCCCCCTCGCCGTGTTGGCCGCCGGACTGCTCTACTACCGGGTTTCCCTACACGAGTTGATAGGCAAGCTGGCGCTGTCGGCTCTACTGGTCACCCTCGTGGTGCTGCCCTGGCAACTGTACATTCTCCACGCCTTCCCCGCCGAGGCCACCTTCGAGTACCGGTACAACAGCCGCCACCTCTGGGAAGCACTGGAAGGGCACGCCGGCGGCCCCCTCTGGCACCTCAATAAGCTGCGGATCGTGTTCGGCGAGACGGTCTTTTTCGCATTCGGACTCACCGGCTACCGCCTACTACAAACACGCAACTGGTCCCTTCTGGCCCCGACCGTTTACCTGCTACTTCCCCTGCTCTTCTTCTCGCTGGTAGCGACCAAGATGGTGGGTTACCTCGCCGTGGCCTATCCGGCCGTCTTCCTCCTGATCGCCGCCACTGCATACCGACTTTTGCGGGTTCCGGGGAAGCTCCGTACCGGCCTGGCCATCCTTCTCCTCCTACTCCCCCTTCGCTACGGTATCGAACGCATGAAACTCTTCGGGGAGGGGGCGCGGACGCAGGTGCAATGCCCGCCGCAAGACCCGGACAACCGCACCCTCGTCATTTTCGGTGACCCCCGACCGATCCGGACCATGTTCCACTGCGATGGGGTAGTCGCCTACTCTGCCCGACCTACTCCAGAGCAGATCACCATCATCGATACCACCCAAGCCAAGGTCGAGGGCCTCCGGCCCGAGTAGTCAAATCCAACCAAGCCCCACCCCCGGCCGTTCTCTTCCTACCAACCCCCTATATTTGTACCCATGGCCGACCGCAAGGACATCACCAAACGCCACACCAGCTTTTGGAACTCGGACCTCCCGCTGATGAGCGAGCGGGTGCGGCAGATCATGTCCCACCCCGGCGGGGCCGAGCAATTAGCCGATGCCATCCGGGCCGTGCGCCGGGGGGATCCGGAGGGAGCCGTACTGCAGCTTGACGAGCACAACCGCATCGTTGCAGTGGGCGGGGAGCGGCCCGCTAGGTGAGCATTGCCCTTTCTACCATTGTTCTATTCGTGCTGCTACTACCCGGCATTGCGTACCGGCGACTGTATTACTCCGAAGAATTTTCCCAGCAGTACTTCCGTGAGAACCTGTTCCTGGTCTTTACGGCTACCATTGTCCCCAGTCTGATCTTCCAATTGCTGGGCTACTGGTTCACCAATACCTTCGTGTACCCCACGGACCTGACCGTGCTCGGACGACTGATGGCCGGGGGAATGGAGTCGATCGCCGCCCTGGGCGCGGTAGAGCGGCACCTGGGGCGTATCGTTTTACACCAGGGTCTACTAATCGGACTAGCCGGAGCAAGTGGGTACCTGGCCCGCAAGGTGGTCCGCCGGGAGAAGTGGGACCGCACGTACAAACTATTCCGCTACCAGAATACCTGGCATTACATCCTTCGGGGAGAAATATTTGATTTTCCCCGGGCCGCCATCGACCTCCAGCAAGACCGGGTGGAGGAGATCGAGATCGTCTTCGTCAGCACTATCCAGGATACGGCCGCCGGCACCTACCTCTACGACGGCGTCCTGGTCGACTACGAGCTGGCCCGCGACGGTGGCCTGCTGACTATTAGCCTGAAGTCCGTCAAGCGCCGCCGACTGGTCGAAGACGCCCCGAGGGGACAGTCCGATGATCCCGACCTACGCTACTACCCGGTGCGTGGCAACCTACTCGTGCTGAAGTACGCCGAACTGAAAAACCTGAACCTGACCTACTACACCCTCGAGACCGTCTCCAAAGATCCGAAACTGAGCATCCCGCGTCAGGTCCGCTGATTTACCAGCCGCCGCACCACCCGCCAGTAATTCGCGTGCTCCAGCCGCAGGACGCGTTCTGCAATCTGCTCCGGCGTATCCTCCGGGTCCAGGCGGACGGCGGCCTGAAAGATGACGTTTCCCTCATCGTAGTTCTCGTTGACGTAGTGGATGGTGATGCCACTCTCCGTCTCCCCGGCCGCCTTCACCGCTTCGTGGACGTGGCGACCGTACATCCCCTTGCCCCCGTAGTCGGGCAGTAGCGCCGGGTGGATATTCACGATTCGGTCGGGGAAGGTCTTCACCAGGTACCTCGGCACCAACCAGAGAAAGCCGGCCAGCACGATCCAGTCGACCCGGTAGGTCTCCAGCGCCCGCAGAAGCTCATCCCCGCCCTTCCAGTCTTCCCGGTTTACGACCAAAGTCGGCATCCCGCGCTCCGCCGCCATAGTGAGCGCCCCCGCCGTGGCCCGGTTACTGACGAGGAGTACTACCTCCACCTTATCCTCCGGGTGCTCCCGAAAGCGGTCGATCATGACGCGGGCGTTGCTGCCGCCGCCGGAAACGAAAATCGCGATGCGTGTAGCCAAGGTTTGTGTTTGGTAGGAGCCGTAAAGCTGCGAAATCTATGGTGAATGGGCTCGGGCTACAAGCCCTCGACCGGTACTCAACCCGACGCGGCAGTTTCATTCTAAATCTGCGTTAAATCCGCGAAAGCAATCCGCGTAATCTGCGGTGGTGTACCACCTCGGACTGGAAGTCCTCGAACAACTCAGGCCGGAGGCCCTCGACCGCCTAGGCCACCGCCCGCAGCCGACTCCCCGCATACACCGCCACCACCGTCATTCCCATCGTAAAGTAGCCCAGCCAGTCGTAGTGCTCCAGCCGCCCGTCGGCCCCCTCTACGATAATGAAGCCGGCGATCAGACTGGAAAAGAAGAGCGCGATCTCGTTGACCGACTGCCGGATACTCATGAAGCCCGCCCGGTTCTCGGGGTGGACGACGGCCGTGATCATGGTGGTAGCCGGCACCGTGCGCCCACTGGAAACGACGAAGAAGGAACTGGTGACCAGCAGCGCCAGTGGAATGGAGGTGGTATCCAGATTCGTGATGGCGAAGATACTGCCCAGTGCCCCGATACTGGCAATGGTGAAGATCAGCATCCGCCCGTAGCGATCGGCCAGTTTGCCCAGCAGGGGGAGCAGGACGACCGTGAGCAAACCCCCGATGAGGTAGATCAGACTCACCTGCTTATCCCCGAAGCCGATGTTGATCTGCATATACGGCGCGATGAAGGGGATGATGGTGAAGTGACCCAGCATCAGCGTCAGGGTGAAGAGCAGGGCCGCCCGCTGGTTGGCATCCGTGAAAATGGCGCGGTAGGGGGCGTACCAGGGTTCACGCGCCCCGCCTAGCAACTCGGGCTTCCGCAGGTGACCCCGCATGGAGGGCACGAAGAAATAGGCCAGCACCACGAAGGCCGCTGACAATAATCCCGTAACCAAGAAGGGGAAGTGCCAGCCGTACTCCGCCGCCAGCCAGATCCCGGCCGGTACCCCCACGACGCTCGCCGCCGAGAAGGCCGTCATCACCCAGCCCATCGCCGACGAGCGCCGCTCCAGCGGGATCGCATCCCCCACGATGGCCAGCA
>CAZKPE010000312.1:0-4397 GCA_964554545.1 uncultured Lewinella sp. | reverse complement strand
AGCCCTTCCCCGACCCCAACAACTACCGCATCCCCATCACGGAGCTGCACCGCGAGGAACTCCGCGAACGCCTCCGCCTGATCTGGACCGACCCGCTCGCCCTCGACCCCTCCCGCCGCAGCGCCCGCGTCACCAAACAGATCGCCGATCGCCTGGCCCGCCTCGCTAAGTCGCTGGAAGATTCGCCCTCACCCCTAACCCCTCTCCAAGGGAGAGGGGAACAACGTGCGGTAGCGTCACCCCTCTCCACCGCCGCTGCCGGGGAAGGGGCCCCGGGAGATAGGCAGGGGCCGGGGGTGAGGGCAATAAAGCAGCAGGGGGAAATCGCTAAGTTCCTCATGCGCTGCCTCTTCACCATGTTCGCCGAAGACGCCGGCCTGCTACCCGAAAAGGCCTTCACCGAGCTCCTCCGCAAGACCCGCCGCCAGCCCGCCGGCTTCGTGCCCAACCTGGAGGCCCTCTGGCAAACGATGAATACGGGCGGCTTCAGCATCGTGCTCAACGCGACGGTCAGGCGCTTCAACGGTGGACTATTCGCCGACTGCTCCGCCCTGCCCCTCGACGAAGACCAGATCCAGCTCCTCATCGAGGCCGCCGAGGCCGACTGGCGCGAGGTGGAGCCCGCCATCTTCGGCACCCTGCTGGAACGCGCCCTCGACCCCCGCGAACGCCACAGCCTCGGCGCCCACTATACCCCCCGCGCCTACGTGGAGCGACTCGTGCAGCCCACCATCCTCGAACCCCTGCGCCGCGAGTGGGAAAGCGTACAGACGGCCGCCCTGGCCCGGGCCGAAGACGATAAGACGGAAGAGGCCATCGCCGAGGTGGAACGCTTCCTGCAGCGGCTGGCCGACCTGCGCGTGCTCGACCCCGCCTGCGGCAGCGGAAACTTCCTCTACGTCACCCTCGAACTGCTCAAGCGACTGGAGGGGGAGGTGCGCAACACCCTGCAAGACCTCGGACAGGGGCAGATCAGCATCGGCCTCACCGGCGCCACCATCACCCCCGAGAACATGCTGGGCATCGAGCTCAATCCCCGCGCCGCCGCCATCGCTGAGCTCGTGCTCTGGATCGGCTACCTGCAGTGGCACCTGCGCAGCACGGGCGGGGTGAGCGACCTCGGCGAGCCCATCATCCGCGACTACCACAATATCGAAAACCGCGATGCCATCCTCAGCTGGGAACGTACCGAACCCCTACTGGACAAGGACGGAAAACCCGTTACCCGCTGGGATGGCGTAACCTATAAAATCCATCCGGTGACGGGGCAGGAGGTACCGGATGAGGGGGCGCGGTCGCAGGTGCAATCTTTTATCGGAGCGAAAAAGGCGGAGTGGCCGGAGGCGGATTTTATCGTGGGTAATCCGCCGTTTATTGGTGAAAAAAGGATGCGGGATTTGCTTGGTGACGGATACACAGAGTCAGTCCGAACTGTGTATAATAAGCTACCTGCAGTCGATTTTGTTATGTATTGGTGGCACAAAGCAGCAGAGGCTACTGTGAACAGAAAAACAAACATATTTGGACTTATCACAACCAATAGCATTGTCCAAACTAAGAATAGGAAAGTTGTTGAAATAGGTTTAAGTCAAGGCGTTGTCATAGCATTTGCTATACCTGATCATCCATGGGTGGACAATCAAGATGGCGCTTCTGTGCGTATTGCTATGTCGGTTGGGACTTTACAACAAATTGAGGGTCATCTTGCGGAAGTAGTAGAGGAAGTGAACTTGGATAATTATGAAGCCAAAATATCCATTGCACAATCAATCGGCTATATTAATTCTACGCTAAATATTGGACCAGACGTCGCTTCAGCTATCAAACTTCTTTCAAATAAAGGTATGGTATTTCAGGGAGTAAAAATTGGAGGATCTGGCTTTCTAATTGATGACAATCTCAAGAAGTATTGGATTGGAAATAACAGTAACTACGAACAGCACTTACCCAAACTGGTGGCTGGAACTGATCTAGCCAAACGTAGAAAAAACCGATATTGTATTGACCTATACGGTAATTCAATAGAGGAAGTAAGAGAAAAGTTCCCGGAAGCTTATCAGCACTTAAAATCTAATGTATACCCGATTAGACAGAATAGTAGAAGAGAAGCATATCGAGATAATTGGTGGATATTTATGGAGCCCAGATCAACTATGAGATCGGGATTGAAAGGCATACCTAAATACATAGCTACAGTTGAAACCTCAAAACACAGGTATTTTTCATTACTCCCAACTGACTATACAATAGCAGATGGCTCTCTAGCAATTGTTGTCTCTGACGATCCATATCATCTCGGTATTCTCTCCTCAAAAGTTCACGTTTTGTGGGCACTGGCTCAAGGCGGCACACTAGAGGACAGACCACGGTGGCAAAATGGCCCCTGCTTCGAAACCTTCCCCTTCCCCACCCCCACCGACTCCCAAAAGCAAACCATCCGCGAGCTCGCCGAGCGCCTCGACGCCCACCGCAAGCGGCAGCAGGCCCTTCATCCCAAACTGACCATGACGGGGATGTACAACGTTCTGGAGCAGGTCCGCGCCGGCGAGCCCCTCAGCGATAAGGAGCGAAAAGTGTACGAGCAAGGGCTGGTGGGCATCCTGCGGCAGCTGCACGACGAGCTGGACGCGGCGGTGCTGGAGGCGTATGGCTGGGAAGATCTCATTCGCGTATCGGATGAGCCCCACGCTGCGCTACGGGGCGCATCCGATGAGGTGCTGCAGCGGCTCGTCGACCTCAACGCCGAACGGGCCGCCGAGGAAGCCCGCGGCCTCGTCCGCTGGCTCCGCCCCGACTACCAGGCCCCGGAAGAGCAGCAGGGTAGCCAAGGTAACCTAGGTTTGACGTCTCCCCTCTCCCCCGGAGAGGGGCCGGGGGTGAGGGTAGAAAAGCGCAAGTGGCCCGCCAAGGACCTCACCAAGCAGGTCACCACCCTCCGCGACCTCCTGCGGGAAGCCGGGGAAACACCCCTTCCCCTGTCCGCCATCGCTACGGCCTTCAAGCCCAAATTATCCGCCAAGCGGCAGGCCGAGGTGGAAAAGCTACTGGAGATGATGGCGAGCCTGGGGCAGGCGGAGCTGACCGAAGCGGGCTGGCGGGCCTAAGCTAATGAAAGGAGGCTATATTTGCAACCATGTTGCATTATGCTCCCCCTCTTGCTATTCTGCTGTTCCTGTTTTCCCTGACCGTGCAGGCTCAGCAGGGGGACGTCCGTGGTACGGTTTCCGATCCCGAGGGGGCACCCATTGCCTGGGCCCTTGTGTCGGTTCATCCGGGGGAGGCCTATGCAGTATCCGATTCCGCGGGTGCTTTTCGGCTGAGTGGCGATCTGGGGGAGGTCACCCATTTGGAGATCAGCCACTTGTCCTTCACTCCCCTCCGCGTTCCCCTCAGTGGTAGCGACGATCGGGGGCGTTTAGCCATCACCCTCCATCCGAATCCGTATGACCTGACCGCCGTGGAAGTGTACGACCGGCCGGACGCCCTCACCAGTCTGCTCTCCAGTAGCCAGCCCGTGCACCTGCTCACCGAGGAATTCCTCACGCGGCGACAGGCGGGGACCTTCGCGGGGGCGCTATCCGACCTGCCCGGCGTGACCTCCATGCAGTTGGGGGTCGGCATCGCCAAACCGGTCATCCGGGGAATGAGCTTCAACCGCATCCTCGTCAACAACCGGGGCATCAAGCAGGAGGGGCAGCAGTGGGGAGCGGACCACGGCCTGGAAGTTGATCCCTTCGACGTCAGCCGGGTGGAGGTGATTAAGGGCCCCGCCTCCCTGCTCTACGGATCGGACGGGCTGGGCGGCGTGATCAACATCCTGCCGGAGACCTTCGGCAGCGAAAACGGCGACTGGTTGGACCTGACGACCGGCTACCAGTCCAATAACCACGCCTTTTCCAGTTCCGCCGCCTGGCGGGGCCGCAAACGGCAGTGGATCTACAGTGCCCGGGTGACTCACCAGGATTACGGCGACTACGGCGTGCCGGCCGATGAGTTCGTCTACGCCGGCTTTACTTTGCCCATCTACGACAATCGGCTGAAGAACACCGCCGGCCGGGAACTCCACTACAGCGCAATGATCGGGCGGGAAGCGGAGAACTACCGCTCCACCCTGCGCTTCAGCGCCTTCAATCAGGAGGCCGGCATCTTCACGGGGGCCATCGGCATCCCCCGCAGTTACAACCTGCGCCACGAAGGCCGCCATCGTGACATCGACTTTCCCCGCCAGCGCAATCGCCACCTAATGCTGGTGAACAACAACCGCTTCGACTGGGACAAGAGCAGCCTGGAACTCGACCTAGGCGTACAGTGGAACGGCCGTAAAGAACTGTCCTTCCCCGGTGCCCACGGCATCGACGCCTCCGTAGCGGACAGCGACCTGGCCCTCGGGCTGGACC
>CAZKPE010000311.1:0-4408 GCA_964554545.1 uncultured Lewinella sp. | reverse complement strand
CACCTGGGCTTCACCGGCACGGCCGTCTGGGCGGACCCCAACGAAGACTTGGTCTACGTATTCCTATCCAACCGGACCTACCCGAGTATGGAGAACAATAAGCTGAGCCGGATGAACACCCGGGTGAAAGCCCACGCCGCCGCCTACCGGGCGATCCAGCCCAGTCAGACGACCGAGCAACGAACCGCCATGGGTACGCAGGTAGCGAACTAAAGCTACTTGCCCGTAGTACCTCCGGAGATCGCTTTGTACAGGTAGCCGGCGGGTAGTTGGGTATTGAGCTCGATTCCATTCAGTACCGAAAACTCTTCGAGGCGGGTCTGGGGAATTCCGGCATCCAGTAATGCCTGTTGCAGGCTCTTGGCCCGGTCAGTGGTCACGATCTTGACCCGCTCGGGCTGGCGGTTCAGCTTACTCTGATCGGTGAGTTCGGCGAAGCTGGTGATGCTGCCCTCCATGGCGCGGGAGTAGCGGTTGAAGTTGTTGGCCATCGCCAGTCCGGCCATCATGTAAATGTTGCCGCCGTAGGAGATGAAGCTGGTGATGGTACGCAGCGTTTGTGCCCGCTGACCCTGCTGGGCCTGTTGTACGATATCGCCGACTACCGTGGTGGCCGGCAGTCCGTTGATCGCCTGGTCGCTGGTACTGGTCACCTGGATGTTGTTTTGCTGTACAAACTCCTGGGCGGCGGCGCGCGGGTCGCTACCCTGGGCCAGGCGCATCTGCATGATCGCGTTCTGATCGGGGCTCACCATTTGCACCATGGTGGGGGAATTGATCAGCTTCCAGCCACTGGGGATGCCAAACTGGAAGCGGAGAGCGGGGTGGTAAAACGCACTGTTCTCCACGTAGCCCTGGTTGGGGTCTTCGCCGTAGAGGATACCGTCGATGCGGCGGAGGTAGCCATTCCGGTCGATCTCGTACTCGGTACGGCTATCGGCGGCCTGGGCGGCAACGGTCAGTTCCCGCACCCGCTCCAGGCGGTTCAGCGGGTCGGGGTGGGTGCTGAGGAAGCTTGGCGCGCGGTTTTCCGATCCGCCGCTCAGCCGGTCCAGGGTGCCGAAGAAGCCGGCCATCTCCTTGGAATCGTAGCCGATAGCGGTGGAGTACTTCACGCCGAGCTCATCGGACTGGCTCTCCGCATCCCGGCCGAATTTGAGGAAGAGAAGTTGCATACCCTGCATCAGATTCTGCCCCTGGCTGGCGAGTTCCGGAGAGAGGATCATGCCGCCGATCAGGCCGATCTGGGCCAGTTGCTGCTTGCTTTGCTGGGCTACGGTGTGCCGGGCCGTAACGTGGCCGATCTCGTGCCCCAGTACGCCGGCGAATTGCGCCTCATTATTGAAATGGGCCATGATGCCCCGGGTAAAGTAGACGAAGCCTCCCGGTACGGCAAAGGCATTCACCACCTCACTGTCCACCAGCCGAAAGGTCCACGGCAGGTTCGGGCGCTCGGAGATGGCGGCCATTTCGTTCCCCTTTTCGGTCAGGAAGGCTTGCAGCTGGGGGTCGTCGTAGATTCCGAACTCGGCCACTACCTGGGGGTCGTAGCTCTTACCCATCTCGATCTCGCTCTCTTCGGAGATGAAGGAGATCTGCCGCTTCCCCGTGACCGGGTTGGTCGCGCAGCCGGCGATGAGGAAGGCGAACAGCAGGGTAAGTAGTGGGGCGGTGAGACGAAAGGTCGTTAAATGCATGGGTAGTCAGAAATCAGTTACCCCATTAGAAGGCAAGCCCCGCTCCATAAGTTTGCAAGCTTACGTTAAGAGGGCACCCGTGCCCGGCCGGTTGGGATAGATGGCGTAGCCCGTCCGCGGATCGAAGGTCACGCCTTCCGCCGGGTCGTCGGCCAGCAGCATGGCACCATCCATATCCGCATAGTCGAGTTCCGGCAGTAGCTGGGCGATGGCGCTGATGCCGACGCTACTTTCGGTCATACAGCCGGCCATGACGCTCAGTCCCAGTTCGCGAGCACGGGCGATCATCCGTCGGGCGGGCAAGAGGCCGCCACACTTGACGACCTTGATATTGACGCCCGAAAAGAGGCTGGCGCAACGGTCGACGTCAGCCTCCCCCTGGCAACTTTCGTCGGCCATGAGGGGGAGTACGCAGTGTTTGTTCAATTCCCGCTGCCCGTCCACGTCTTCGGGGGGGAGGGGTTGCTCGATGAACTTCACTCCAAGTTCTTTGAGGTGGATGGCGTGGTCGATGGTCTGCCGCACGGTCCAGCCGGTATTGGCGTCGACGTAGAAGGGAGATTGGGTATGCCGGCGCAGTTCCCGCACGATCGCGATGTCGTCGTCTCCCCTGCCGAGTTTGATCTTGTAAACGGGCCAGGGCTTAGCCTGCAGCTTACGGACCATCTCTTCGACGGGGGCCAGTCCGATAGTGTAGCAGGTGGGGGTTTGCCGGCGGCGGTTCTGCTTCCAGAGTTGGCCGAGGCGGCGACCGCGGAGCTTGGCCCAGAGATCGTGGAGGGCCTGGTCGAGGGCGCAGCGTAGGAAAGGATGCAAATCAGGTGCTTCCCGGTCAATGTCAGCCATCACCCCCTCGACCCCCTTACTCCTTAACTCCTGTACCTCTTTTTGCGCGAACGCAGGTGCAAGCTTTTCCAGAACGGATTGACACGGCTCGCTATCCAGGCCGTAGTAGCGGGTCATGGGGGCTTCGCCGAGGCCGGTGAGTCCGTCAACTGCCAGTTCTACGATGAGGGTCGGCTGGTGGGTGCGGACTTCGTGGGCGATGCGGAAGGGGGCGGCCAGGGGGAGGGAGTGGGGGTGGATGGTTAGAGTCATAGTGGACGCGCTTTGCGCGGAGGATGGAGGCCGCTGCGCGGGTGGACGCTGCCGCTGTTGGGATGCTCGCCACGCTCGTGGACTTATCCGTGCGACATCCGTGCAATAATCCGTGCAATAATCCGTGGTGAAAAACGAGCAAAGCAAGCTGAGCCGTACAGCAACTATTTCATTCCCCAATATACTCCGCACCTGCGCCCGCGCCCTCCCCTACTTCTGCCGGAAGAAGATCGTGATCGGCACCCCGGTGAAATCGAAGTTTTCGCGGAGTTGGTTTTCGAGGTAGTTCTTGTAGCTTTCTTTGATGTGTTGGGGGTGGTTGCAAAAGAAGGCAAAGGCCGGATAGGCCAGGGGGAGCTGGGAGACGAACTTGATGCTGATGACGCGGCCCCGACTGCTGGGTGGACCGAAGCGCTCGATGGCCGGTAACATAACCTCGTTGAGCTTGGAGGTGGGGATGCGGCGGGTGCGGTTGGCGTAGACGCGCTCGGCGGCCTCGATGGTCTGCAGGATGCGCTGCTTCTCGGTGACGCTCATGAAGACGACGGGCAGGTCATTGAAGGGGGCGAAGCGGCGGCGGACCTCCTGCTCGAAGTCGCGGGCGGTATTGGTCTCCTTGTTTTCGACCAGGTCCCACTTGTTGATGGCGATGACGATGCCCTTCTGGTTCTTCTGAGCGAGGCGGAAGATGGCCAGGTCCTGGGCCTCCACGCCGTCGGGAGCCGCGATGAGAAGGATGCAAACGTCGGCCTTCTCGATGGCGCGGATGGCGCGCATGACCGAGTAGTACTCGAGGTTCTCGTGCACCTTGGCCTTCTTGCGGATGCCGGCGGTATCGATGAGGATGAATTCCTTGCCAAACTTATTGTAGTGGCTGTTGATGCTGTCGCGGGTGGTGCCGGCCACGTCGGTGACAATATTGCGCTCCTCCCCCAGCAGGGCGTTGATAAAACTGGACTTACCGGCGTTGGGCTGACCGACGATGGCCAGTTGCATCAACTCCGTTTCCTCTTCCTCGCGATTGGTGATGTACTCGGCGGCGGCGTCCAGGAGTTCGCCCGTTCCGCTGCCGGTGATGGAGGAGAGGAAGAAGGTCTGCTCGAAGCCGAGCCCCCAGAACTCGTTGGCCTCCAACTGGCGGCGGTTGTTGTCGACCTTGTTGACGGCCAGCAGTACGGGCTTGTCGGCGCGGCGCAGCAGCTGGGTGACCTCCTCATCCAGGTCGGTGATGCCCGTAGTGACGTCGACCATGAAAATGATAACCGTGGCTTCCTCGATGGCGATGATGACCTGCTCGCGGATGGCGGCCTCGAAAACATCATCGCTGTTGCGCACGAAGCCACCGGTGTCGACTACGGCGAACTCCTTCCCGTTCCAGTTGCTCTGCCCGTACTGCCGGTCGCGCGTCACGCCGCTCTGATCGTCGACGATGCTCTGCCGCTCGCCGATGAGGCGGTTGAAGAGGGTGGATTTGCCGACGTTGGGGCGGCCGACGATTGCTACGATGTCCAAAGGTAATTGAGAATTGAAAATTGAGAATTGAGGATGGGGAATTGAAAATTGAGAATTGGCGCGGCAGCTCATCGCTTCGCGACTCGTCGGGCGGGGTGGGC
>CAZKPE010000310.1:0-4410 GCA_964554545.1 uncultured Lewinella sp. | reverse complement strand
TCTGAGGCGCCATAAAACTGCCCCGCCCCCCCCCCCGGACTCAAGTCCGGGGACAGGCCCAACCCGTCCCTCCAGGACGGATTGGCAGTACAGCATGGCAGGGGTAGTCAGGACGGCCAGAAAACGTTAGCGTCCTGAAAGGACGCGTCCCCCCCCTCCCCGGACTAAAGTCCGGAGATAGGTCTAACTCGTACTTCCAGGACGGGTTGGCAGTATAGTATGGCAGTGGTAGTCAGGATGACCGGAAAACGCTAGCGTCCTGAAAGGACGCGTCCCCCCTCTCCCAGACCTTCAGGTCTGAGGAAAGGGAAATCAGGAGACAAGCGGTCGAAAAGCACCCGCGGCCCGATGTGGTAGGAAACGACCCGCCCCTCCGCGTCGACCCCCACCCAGTACGGCAGGTCCGGGCTACAGTTCAGTCGCCGGCAGGTATTGGGGGCCACAGTATATACCGGGAGCTGAATGTCGTGCTCATCCACGAAGCGCTGCACGGCCACCGGGGCGTCTAGTCGGTTGACCAGGACGATATCGATGACTTCCCGCTCTTCGTCCGAGAGGTTCGCATACATATAATCCAGGGCAACGATGTCCCGTTCCCGCTGCTCGCCGCCTAGCCCCCAGAAGAAAATAACCAACTCCCGGCCGGGGCGGGCCTCGACGTTGACCGTCTCCCCCGCCAGGTTACGGACGGGCACTCGCTTGAGTTCCGTTTCCAGTCGGGCAGTGGGGGTCAGTCCGCGGGCATCGTCGAGGGGTTTGACCACAAGACGACGGGCATCTAAATCGGCCTCCGCTACGTGGTAGGTGCGGCGGCCTACCCGGAAGACGGTCTGCCGCGTGATGGGGCCTACATTATCCTGGATGGGTGACAGGCGGGTTTCCTGGACGCCGTAGGGGGTGAGCAACAGATAGTCCGGCTGATCTAGAATTCTTTCGGTGGGGCTATGCGCGTGCAGGGGCTGCAGGGGCCGCATGATCCCGATCCGAAAGCGCTGCTTGCCCATCTTTACGTCGCCGGCGGCCACTTCTGCTTTGACCAACTGCCCGTCCGCCAGCCGGACCACATTCTCCTGACCCGGCGACATTTCGAAGTAGCGAATGACCCTGCCCGCTCTCCCCGTATCCGGTATAGCGAAAATCATCCGCTCCCCGGTAGTGGAATATACCGGACTGGTATCCTGCGCCGAAACGTCAAAATCGGGATCATAAATGGTATCTACCCGGGACCGTTGGACCGTAGTCCGCTCATCAAAGATGGTGTCCGTCAGCAGTACGGTGACGGAGGTGTCCCCCCCGGCCGGGCCGCAGGAGGCCAGGGCGGAGAGGATCATTGCCATTACCAGCCAAAGCTTGCACCCGCGCGCCGACGCCCTCCCGCCCTCAGACATCCCCTTCCCGTAAGCGATGCAGGTACTGCCGCACCCCGTGGTGGCTGACGGTGCGGCCGGCGAAGTGGGATTCCGTCTGCTGCCGCTCGGCGGTACTGGCGTGGAGGCTGGATAGGATATTCTGGAGGTGCATCTTCATGTGGCCCCGCTGGATGCCAGTGGTGACCAGGCTGCGGACGGCGGCGAAATTCTGCGCCAGCCCCGCGGCGGCCGTGATCTCCATAAGCTGATCGGCGGTGGGCCGGTCGAGCAGGTCCAGTGCCAAGTCGGCCAGGGGGTGGAGACGGGTGAGCCCGCCAACGGTTCCCAGGGCCAGGGGCAGGGTCACCTCGAAGTGAAAGATGTCATCAATGACGCGGCAGCGGCTCAGCGAGCGGTAGCGACCATCCTGGGCGGCAAAGGCATGGGCGGCGGCCTCTACGGCCCGGAAGTCGTTGCCGGTAGCCAGCACGACGGCATCCACCCCGTTCATGATACCCTTGTTGTGGGTCACGGCCCGGTAGGGATCGGCGTCGGCGATGTCGACGGCCAGTCTGAAGCGGCGGGCGAAGTCGGCGGCGTCCACCTCCGACCCCTTCAGGTTCATGCGGTCGATGGGGCAACTGACCCAGGCGCGCACTGCGCAGTTCGGTGTGTGATTGCTCAGGATGGCCATGATGACTTCCAGGTCGCGCTCGTCATCACTAAGGGCGGGACAGTCGTGCGACCACTGGCGGAGCTCCGTAGCGTAGGCCTCCAGAACGGTATTGATGAAGTTGGCGCCCATACTATCAGCCGTACCGAAGCGGACCAGCAATTGGTAGCACTGTTCGTTCACTTCCGGGAGGTGCTTCCACTCCAGTCCGCGTACCCCGCCACCGCGGGCTTCCATGCGTTCGGTGAGGTTTGCGGTGCCGGCGGTGAGGCGGTTGCGTAGTTCCGGCAGCAGGGCCGCCCGGCGGTTGGGGTGACCGGCCCAGCGAAAGTGCAGCTGGCCGAGCTTCTCACCGGCGATGACCTCGGCGTGGAAGCCGCCGCGGGTCGACCAGTACTTCGCCGCGCTACTGGCGGCCGCCACCACGCTGCTCTCCTCGATCACCATGGGTAGGGTGCGGGACGTCCCATTGATGACGAAGTTGGGGGCCACGCCGAAGGGCAGTACGTAATTGGCGACGGTATTCTCGCTGAAATGGTCAACCACCTCCTGTAACTGGCGATCCGCGGCTGTAAAAAAGCGGAAATCTTCGGTCGACCGCTCGCCAAGGAAAGTATCCAGCAGCCAGGCCCGCCGTTGCTGCTTATCCAGTTTGCTGAAGCCGTTAATGCGTCCTTTGTCCATAGTTGCGGCGCGGGCGGTGCTCGGTTAGGCCCGGGGGCGAAGGTAGGCGTTGGCGAGTTCCAGGCCCCGAATCTGGGTGGCTACGTAGCGTTGTAGCTGCCCGTAATCTTCGCGTGCATATCGTAAAAAGGCGGATGCCTGTCCATAGATGGCGGGCAGCCGGGACAGTTCGGTGAGGTAGTAGCCATCCAGGAAGTGGGGTACACCCCCGCTCACGATCAGCTTGCGGCAGTTGATCTCCCGCGACTCGCTATCCACGATCGTATTGATCCGGCGGACCATCTCCTCCGCCCCGTGCCCCAGCCGGGTGAGGGGGCCGTAAGCCGTTCGGGCCAGTTCGTCGGAGCGATAGAGTTCGAGTTTACTGAAGTTCGTTCCGCCGTTGGCCGCCGTATCCAGGGCCAGTAAGGGGAGTTCCAGCAGGGCAGCCAGGCTGGCGGGGCCCATGCCCTGACCGACCTCCTTGACGATCACGGCCACTCCGGGCAGTGCGTTGAGCAACTCCCGGATGGTATCGATGGGCGGGGCGCTGAAACGGTCGCCCTCGGGTTGCAGCCACTCCTGTAGCGGGTTGACGTGCACGATCAGCCCGTCGGCCTCCAGGGCGGTCAGCAGTTGGGGGATCAGGTGGAGCTGTCCGTCGTCCAGCAGGGTCTGTACCTGAGCCACTCCGAGATTGGCGAAAATGGCCGCGTCGGGTCCGGCCTGATCCCGCACGTAGAAGTCACGGAAGCGGCGGTCGTCGTAGAGCAGGCTGCGGCAGGAGCCCAGTCCCATTCCGATCCCGAACTCACCGGCCGCCCGGGCCAAATTGTGGTTAATGACGTAGGCCTTCTCGGTGCCCCCGGTCATGCTACTGACCCAGATGGGGGCCCGCAGGCGACGTTTCCCCCAGTCCATTCCGGTAAGGGAACCGGCGGCGGGGTGGGCCGCCAGCAGGGGCTCGTAGTCGAAGCGCCCGTCGACCTCCCCGGCCGTCACCTGCGAGCGGAAAGCCAGCTCGATGTGGTCCTCCTTGCGACCCGGAGCGGTGGGGTCTTGCAACAGCACATCGGGCAGAGGGACGGGAATTTCGGACATAGTACTGCCAACATTCCCTCCGGGGAATGGTTTAGCGGCCGTTTTTCCGGTAGTTCCGACAAACCTTCGCGGGCGGAACGGCTTCTGATGGGTACGCCTCTCCCACTTACTGACTGAAACACCGCATGAAATCCTCCGTCCTCATCCCCGTCGCATTGGTCGTCTGCCTTCTGCTGCTAGCTCTCATCATTACCAAGATATTCGGGGTCGGTGACGGGGACGGCGTGCTGACCGAGATCACTGTGCCCGCCGCCATGGAAACGCCCCTCACCACCCCCGAAAACAAGGGTACCCTCCCTACGCCGGAAACGCGGTTCGAAAGTGACGAAACCCCGCGCGAACTACGGCCCGCTACGGTCCCGGATGCCGAAAGCCCACCAAATGCCGGTGCGGAAGGGCGGTACCTCGTTCTGGCCGGCACTTTCCGCCAACTGATCAACGCCCGCACCCGCGTCCGCGACCTGAAACAAGCCGGTTTCGAACGCACGACGCTGGAGTACTTCGACCGCGGCACCTTCGCCGTGGCCCTGGCTGGCCGTTACACGGACTACGGGGACGCGGCCGACCTGGTCCGCGACCTCCGGCAGGCGGGCTACGAGGCCCAGATCATGGAAAACCGCTAGT
>CAZKPE010000309.1:0-4418 GCA_964554545.1 uncultured Lewinella sp. | reverse complement strand
CCGACTTTCCAGGTGTGGGGTACAATCTGCTGCGTGACGGGCGCTACCGCATTACCGTTCCCGCTGAACTGCGCGTCGGCCACGAGGCCCACTTCGCCCAGGTCACCGAGCAGTTTCTCGACTACCTGCGGGAAGGGCAGCTACCTGAGTGGGAGCGCACGAATATGCTGACCAAGTACGCCGTCACCATGGCCGCCTACCGGATGAGCCGCTAAATCGGCGGCGTAGCGTACCTTCCTGGTATGCGCTTCATCCTCCTGATCTTCCTGCTTCCATTTACGCTACTCGGGCAGTCCGTAGCCGTCACCGACCTCCAGTTCGAGCACAATCCGCGGCCCCTCGGGGTGGGGGAAACCGAGCCCCGCCTTAGCTGGAAGTTACTTAGCGACCAACCGAATACGCGACAGGCGGCCTACCAGCTACAGGTGGCCGCATCGGAGTCCGCATTACGAGAGGGCGACTTGGTCTATGACGGCGAGCGGGTAGCCAGCGACCAGTCCGTTCTCGTGGCCTTTCCGGAGGAGGGGGCGCGGACGCAGGTGCAAAGGTGGTGGCGGGTGCGGGCCTGGACGGACGAGAATACCGTAACCCCCTGGAGCGAGCCCGCACACTGGGAATACGGCCTCCTGGATAGCACCGACTGGTCGGCCCGCTGGATCGAAGCCGAACTGGAAGAGGAAACCGACCGGTCGATGCCGGCCCCCCTGCTGCGCCGCGACTTCACTCTGGAAAAGCCCATTGCCTCCGCCCGACTCTACATCACCAGTCACGGATTGTACGAAGCGGCCATCAACGGTGAGCGGGTCGGCGATCTCGAACTCACCCCCGGCTGGACGGCCTACGACGACCGGCTGCAGTACTTCACCTACGACGTGACCGAACTACTGCAAGAGGGGGGAAATGCGATCGGCGTGAAGCTGGGAGACGGTTGGTTCCGTGGCTACCTGGCCTGGAAGGATGCCCGCAACCACTACGGCACCCGTCTGGCGCTACTGGCCCAACTCGACGTGACTTACGCGGACGGCAGCCGGGAGCGCATCGGCACCGACGGGAGCTGGCGGGCGGGCACCGGGGCGATCCGGAGTTCGGATATCTACAACGGCGTGGTCTACGACGCCCGGATGGCCGAGAAAGGCTTTGCCGAGGCAGGTTTCGATGACAGCGGATGGAGCGGGGTGCGGGAGGTCGACCACCCGCTCGGTCGGTTAGTGGAACCGGTGGGCCCCGCCGTGCGGGTCACCGAAACCCGACTGCCCATCGAGCAAATTATCACGCCGGAGGGGGATACGGTCCTCGACTTCGGGCAGAACCTGGTGGGGCGGGTGCGCTTTACGGTCGATGGTCCGGCCGGGCAGCGGGTCGAGATCGGCCACGCCGAGGTGCTCGATAAGGAAGGGAACTTTTACACCGCTAATCTGCGCGAGGCCCGACAGGAGATCGACTATACGCTGGCCGGGGGCGGGGCGGAAAGCTTCTCCCCCTCCTTCACCTTCATGGGCTTCCGCTACATCCGGGTACGCGGGTGGCCGGGCGAAGTGGACCCGGCGGATTTCCGGGCCGAGGTGCTGCACTCCGCCATGCGGCCCACCGGAAGCTTTAGCTGCTCGGATTCCCTGATCAATCAGCTGCAGCGCAACATTCAGTGGGGGCAGCGCGGCAACTTCGTCGACGTGCCGACCGACTGTCCGCAGCGGGACGAGCGGCTGGGCTGGACGGGCGATGCCCAGGCCTTTGCCAGTACCGCGGCCTTTAATTACGACGTAGCCGGCTTCTTCCGGAAGTGGTTACAAGATTTGGCGGCGGACCAGCGGGCCGACGGGGCCGTACCCCACGTGATTCCCAATGTACTCGGTAAAGATGCCGCCGCCTCGGCGGGTTGGGCGGACGCCGCCACCATCGTACCCACTGAAGTGTACGCCGCCTACGGAGACCGCCGGATGCTGGAGGAGCAGTACCCGGCTATGCGCGACTGGGTCGACTACATTGCCGCCACCATCAACGACGACGACCTCTGGACGACGGGCTGGCACTTCGGCGATTGGCTGTTCTTCAGCCGGGATGACGATACGGGAGGCTGGTCGGCGGTGACGGATCGCTACCTGACGGCCCAGTCCTTCGCGATCTACTCGACCGACCTGCTCGTGCGGGCGGCCCGTACCCTCGGTGAGGATACCGACGTGGCTACCTACGATCAGCTGAGTAAACGCCTGCGGGAAGCCTACCTCCGGGAGTACGTCACCCCGGGCGGTCGGCTGGCCAGCAATACGCAGACGGCTTACGTGTTGGCCCTTCACTTCAATCTGCTACCCCAGGATATGCGGCAACAGGCCGCCGACCGCTTGGTGGAAAACATAGACTTGTACGGCCACCTGACCACCGGCTTCCTGGGTACGCCCTACCTGCTGGAGGAGCTAGCCCGCCACGGTCACTTGGCCACCGCCTACCGACTGCTGGAACGCACCGAATACCCTTCCTGGCTGTATCCCGTCACTCGTGGTGCCACCACCATCTGGGAGCGGTGGAACGGCATTCAGCCCGACTCCACCTTTCAGGCCGAGAGCATGAACTCCTTTAACCATTATGCTTACGGGGCAGTGGGCGACTTCCTCTACCGCTACGTCGCGGGTCTGGACCAGGTGCCCGGTACGGTTGGTCACCGACGACTGCGCATTCAACCCCACCCGGGCGGGTCGCTGACCGCGGCGGAGGCCCGGCTGTTGACGCCCTACGGGCCGGCAAGCAGCGGCTGGGTACGGGAAGGAGATGAGGTCGTACTTACCGTCATGGTGCCACCTAACGCCAATGCGGAAATCGTGCCGCCCCCCGGCAGCGAACCGATTGACGACGAGGCGCTCCAAAAGATAGGTTCGGGAACGCACACCTTCCGCTTCCGCATGGCGCAGGCGAGGTAGTTCCGGCATCCGCGATGAACACAGCTCCGACCGGGTTTGCTACCTTACCCCGATGAAGCGTTTCCTCTCCGTATTCCTGCTCTGCCTCGTGCAGCAGCTCCTATTTCCCAATTTTGCCTGCACCTGCGTCCGCGCCCAACCTTCGCTTTACGACCGGACGGTGGAAAGTCTGCCTGCGTACCAGGAATTCCTGTCGATACCCAACGACGCCCGCATCGAGGGCCAACTGGAGCCCAATCTGCAGTGGCTGGAACGGGAGTTTGCCAAACGCGGCTTCCGGACTGAGCGACTGGAAAATGCCGGTATCGACATATTTCTGGCGCACTTTGCCGCTGAGGTACAGGATGCCCAAACCGTCCTATTTTACGGCCACGTCGACGGACAGCCCGTCGACCCCAGTAAGTGGGTGCTCGCGCCCCCCTTCACGCCGACCTACGGGACCATGACGGTCAGCGACGAAGGGGTGAGCTACGCCGCCGCCGAGTTCCCCGAGCGGCCGGAGGAGAGCGAGGTCAGGCTGTTTGCCCGCGCCAGCTCCGACGCCAAGGCCCCGATCATGATGTTCCTGGTAGCCTGGGACCAACTGGTGGCCGACGGAAAGCGGCCCGCCTACAACCTGAAATTCGTGATCGACCCGATGGAGGAGGCCAGTAGCCCCGACCTGCCCGGTGCCGTGGAGACCCACCGCGAGGCCCTGCGTGCCGACCATCTGATCATTCTCGACGGGCCGGTGCACCTGACCAATCAGCCCACCCTGGTCGGGGGTGCCCGGGGGATCGCCACCGCCCGACTGACGGTTTACGGTCCGCGGCTACCGCAGCACAGCGGTCACTACGGAAATTACGCGCCCAACCCGGCCCTGGGGCTGGCACAGCTCCTCGCATCCATGAAGAGCAGCCAGGGGGTAGTGACCATACCGGGCTACTACGCGGGCATCGAGCTGGATGCGGAAACCCGCGAACTGCTGGCCGGCGTACCCGATGACGAGCGGCAGATCCGGCGGAAGGTCGGCTTCAACGAGGCGGATGCGGTAGGGGAGAACTTACAAGAGGCCCTGCAGTACCCGAGCCTGAACATTCGCGGCATGTCGAGCGGCTGGGTGGGTAGCGCGGCCCGGACCATCATCCCCGCAACCGCCGTCGCGAATATGGACCTGCGACTGGTGAAAGAGAGTGATGGGGACCGACTTTTGGGAATAGTTGAGGAGCACGTCCGCAACATGGGCTACCACCTCATTCCGGACGGACGGGAGCCGACCGACGCGGAACGGGAAAAATACCCCCGCCTGGCCAGTTTCAGCGGGCGGACGAGCTACGGGGCCTTCCGCACGGACCTGAACGGCCCCACCGGTAGCTGGCTGCAACGGGCACTGAAGAACACCTTCGGTAAAGAGCCCGTCCTGATCCGGACCATGGGCGGCTCGGTGCCGATCGCCCCTTTCGTGACCACCCTGGACGTACCGGCCGTCGTGCTGCCCCTGGTGAATCCGGACAATAATCAGCACAG
>CAZKPE010000308.1:0-4425 GCA_964554545.1 uncultured Lewinella sp. | reverse complement strand
CACAATGTTTTGATGGATCACTACAAGGAGGCGGGCGGCGGCGCGCAGGTGCCAGTCTGGACCGAGGAGACGGAGGGGGCAGACGTGCTACAGGAACTGGCAGTTTACGTCAGACCCTTAATCGGGCTGCTCCCGAAGAAGTACGCCGACCCACTAAAATTGGCCGACATCGACGGAATACCGCAAGCTGAGATTGCCAGACAACTGGGGCTGGGTCTGAGCGCCACTAAAAGCCGTATCCAGCGGGCCCGACTCAGGCTGCGCGACAAGATCGCGGAATGTACCTACCTGATTACGGATGCCGACGGCCGGCCCGTTGACTTCGCGTTGCGGGAGGACTGTCGTTGTTTACAGGATCATCCTTCCACCACTTCCCGCAGCTTTTGCTGATAGTAAACTGCGCTGGTAGCCGCACTCCGCATCGCTGTATGCGTATAATTTCCGCCCTGCTCGATGTAGAGGTATTCCAACCCCGAGGTGGCGGGGTCCGGTAACACATTTCGGTAATGGATGGTGCCCCGGCCGAGTTCCGTATAGTCGCGGCTGACGGGGTGGAGGTCTTTGATGTGCCACATTACGTAGCGGCCCGGCTGTTCGGCGATGAGTTGCTTTGGGGTGGTGGTGGCAGCGTGCATCACCCAGTACATATCAATCTGGAGTTTAACCAAGTCTGGGTCAGTATTGCGGAGAATACGGTCCATACCAGTCTGTCCGCCATAGTCGGCGAATTCGAAGCCGTGGTTGTGGTAGGCAAAGCCGAGTCCGGCGGCGGTGACGCGTTCGCCGATGCGGTTCAGCAGATCGGGGAGACGCTCGAAGGTGGCACGGGTACGTTGCTCGGGGGCCATCCAGGGCCAGGTGATGTAGGGGCTGTCTAATACGGAGGCTCCGGCTATGCATTGATCCACGTAGCGGTTAAGGGCGTCTTCGGATGCATCCAGATGCGGGTGAAAGGTATAGTGCCCGCTGGTGATGCGAAGGTCCAGCTCATCCAGCACCCGGCGGAATTCCCGGGCGGCAAGGCCGTAGTAGGCGGTCTTCTCCGCATCGAAGCCGTACACTTCGAAGTGGCGGTAGCCCATTTTGCGCAGGGCTTTCAGTGTAGCGATGGGGTCGGCATTCATGTCCTCCCGGACGGAGAAGAGTTGGTAACCGAGGGGGTAGCTGGTGGGCGGGGCAGGCACGGGGAGGCGGGTTAGGGCGGCGAGGCCGGCGAGGCTGATGTTGCGGATGAAGGGGCGGCGGTGCATCGGGTGAAGATAAATTGGAAAAAATAAGGGGGAGGGCTGCGTCTTTTGGCTGGTCTGGGAGTCAATCATTCAACAACTTCCATCCATGAATACCTTCCACGTTCACCTCAAGGTCAGCGACCTGGCCGAAAGCATCACCTTCTACACCACCCTGTTCGGGGCCGAACCTGCCGTCACCAAGGCAGACTATGCCAAGTGGCTACTGGACGATCCCCAGGTTAACTTCGCTATTTCGTCCACGGAGGGGGCGGCGGGCATCGAGCACCTGGGCATACAGGTGGCCAGTACCGAGCGATTGGAGGAAACCTACGGCCGGATGGCGGCCGCGCGCGGCGAAGTTTTCGAAGAGGGCCACACCACCTGCTGCTACGCCAAGAGCGAAAAGGCCTGGATCACCGACCCCCAGGGCGTAAGCTGGGAAGCCTTCTATACCTACGGGGCGGCTACCGACTACGGGGCCGGTCGGGGGGTAAGCCGGCGAAACGGAGTGGGGGAACTACCGCGGGAAAAGCAGGGTGGTTGCTGCTAATCGGTTCCGGTGGTATGTTCTGGCGCAAAGTTCAACCATTCAATACCCAACTATTCTGCGTGAGTCTAGTATCGGAGGAATCTGCGTAGTTCAGTTTCTAGTCACGCCGGAGGGGCGAATGGAGGGCATACAGGTGATCCGGGAATTGCATCCCGCCGTAGATGAAGCCGTGGTCGCCGCCGTCCGACGATTCGCGAATGAGCATAAGCCGTGGGAGCCCGCCCGCGACGTGACCGGTAACCCCACTTGCACCACCTTCAACATTCCGTTACGAATAGGACTGCAATAAGGATACTACCACAAGCTAGCCACGCCCCCACGAGCGAAGCGAGCATCCCCGCCAACTACTCAATAATTCTCCCCTTCAACAATTCCCCCCCTCAATCGCTCAACCCCTTATCTAATCCTCAACATTCCCCGGCAAATTCGAATTAAACAGACGCTTGCTATTCCGTCCACCAGCGCCTATTTTTAGCTAAACACCCCGACCCATGCGACTCTACGGCCTCCAGTCCCCCTTTTTCGGCATCGGCGTTTGCCTGTCGCTACTGTTCTTCTTGTTCGCGCTCGGCTTGCAACAGGCCCCGGCGGCGGCGGAGCGGCAACTGGAGGCGGTGACGGGCCGGATGGTGCCGTATTGTTCGAACGAGTTCATCGTGGTTTCCCCCGGGCAGGAGTATAGTCTGTACGCGGTCGAAGGGGATATTCAGCGCCCGAAATTGCCCCCCACTAAGGACTTCACCCTGCCGATCTACCCAGGCTGCGAGGGGGAGGCCGACTACGAGGATCGCGTGTTCTGCGGAATGAAGCGCCTTCGCCAGTTCATCAACGACAATC
Source organism: uncultured Lewinella sp. (assembly GCA_964554545.1). Lineage (GTDB taxonomy): Bacteria > Bacteroidota > Bacteroidia > Chitinophagales > Saprospiraceae > Neolewinella. Next base: position 1,809 of record CAZKPE010000308.1, on the reverse strand, counting down.
AGGCACAACCGAATGGATCCGCCCGGGAAATCGTCATCATTTCCTTCGAGGTCGATAAGGAAACCGGACTCATGCGCGACCCGCTCCTGCGTAAGGGTAAGGACCATCGCAATGTCAAAGAAGCGCAGCGCGTAATCCAGCTAATGATCGACAGGGGGGTCCGTTGGACGCCGGCTACTAAGAAGGAAGAACTCATTACGATTGAATTCGGAATCGGCTTCAGTTTTCACGGGGCTCGTTGTGGTGAGTAGCTAATCCCCCCCGCACCCGCGCCCCGCCGCCCACAACTCTCTCGGTTTCCCGGTGTTTTCACCTCCCCGAAACCATCGAGTGCGTGCGCAAACTGTTTGTTTTTTTGACCCTGGCCCTGTTGGTGGCCTGTAATACCTACCGCCCCCTGACCGACGTGCAGCCCGTGAGCGAAGGGGAGTGGAAATCCCGGGTCATCTCCCCTAGCCCGCAGCCCCTGGACGGTGACCCGGTGGCCGGACTGGATTTTCTCATCCACGGCGACTACATCGGCAGCGGCGTGCCCATCGAGATCATGCGCAAGCAGGCCCCGAAGATGCCGCAGGACAGCCTCTACCCCCGCAACGAACTGAACGAGGGGATGCCCTATTTCATGACCGCCTTCGTCGCGCCGAACGGGGCCGAGACGGTGAACGGAAACTGCTTCACCTGTCACGCCGGTAAGGTAGACGGAGAACTGGTACTCGGCCTGGGCGACAGCTACTCCGACTACACCAATAGCATGGTGATGATGGGGCAGGGGATGCGCATCGGCATGGCGCTGCAGTATAAAAAGGACGACCCCCAGGTGGCGGCCTTCGAGGACTTCGGGAACTACTTCAAGGCCATGGCTCCCAAGATCCAGACCACCCAACCTGGTGCCAATCCCGCCTTCCGACTGGCCGAGGCCTGTATGATGCATCGCGACCCGGAAGACCTGACCTACGTGGAGGAACCGCTCTACGAGATGTGGGACTACAATATCGCCACCGATACCCCACCGCTGTGGAATGTGAAAAAGAAGAACAGCCTGTACTACAACGGCATCGGGCGGGGCAGTATGCCGAAGCTGTTGCTACAGGCCAGCGTGCTCGGCGTGCCCGACAGTACCCACAGCCGCAAATCGGTGGTCGCCTTCGAGGACGTCTACGCCTGGCTGCTGACCCTGGAACCGCCGACCTACCCTGGAGCGATCGACGAGCCCCTCGCGCGTAAGGGGGAAGCTATTTTCGAAGAGCACTGCTCGGGTTGCCACGGTACCTACGGGGAGAAAGAAACCTACCCAAACAAGGTCATCCACCTCGATGTCGTGAAGACCGACCGCCTCTACGCCGACTACATCCGTAAATCGGGCATCGTGGAGTGGTACAACAAGAGTTGGTTCGCCACCAGTGAGCCGCAGTCCCGCTTCGAGCCCACCGATGGCTACGTGGCACCCCCCCTGGACGGCATCTGGGCCACGGCTCCTTACCTCCACAACGGCTCGGTGCCCACCCTCTACGAACTCCTCAACAGCCCTGTCCGCCCCGACCGCTGGACCCGCAGTGGCGACTCAAAGGACTATGACCACAAGAAAATGGGTTGGCACTACGACCCCGAACCGACCGGCAAGGAATGGACCTTCGACACCCGGGAGCCGGGCTACGGGAATGGTGGCCACTACTTCGGGGATAAGCTGAGCGAGGGGGAGCGCTGGGCGGTGGTGGAGTACTTGAAAACATTGTAGGTAGTTCACCACGGATGTAGCACGGATCGCTTCGCTAGGGCACGGATTTGCGCGGATTAGATATTTCGTATCAT
>CAZKPE010000307.1:0-4462 GCA_964554545.1 uncultured Lewinella sp. | reverse complement strand
GGCACGATGAGGCAGACGTTGTGGTTCAGCCCGCTGGTGTAGGCCGCCCGGGGGTATTCGTCGGTCGAGGGGATGATCCACCAGTTGTAGCCGTAGGTGCCGGTACCGTCGGTGGTGGCGCGGTCGGTTGCGGCTACGGGTAGGTCGGCCGGTACCTGCACGCCTGTCGAAGCTAGTACCCACTCCTCCGGAACGATCTGCTCGCCCTTCCACCTCCCCCCGTTCAGGTACAGCAGTCCGAAGCGGGCCTGCTCGCTGGCCGACATCTTCAGCCCCGTCCCCCCGAAGTTGATCTTCACCGAGTCGCCGACGTAACCCTCCCCCCACCACTCCCGGCGCTGAATTCCGATCTTTTGGAACAACCGTTCGTCCAGGTAGTCATTCAGGCTCTCACCGGCGGCCCGGGTTAGCGCACGACCGGCTATGATCATCGCCTCGTCCCAGTAGGCGTAGGCGGTCCCGGGGGCAAAGAGCGGCGGGGCGGGCTCGTAGGGCGTCCGTGACCAATCCCGGCTCGCTTCTCCCCAGCGGCTGTCGCCCACGGCATCGTAGCCGCTCGTCATCGTCAGGAAGTGGCGGTAGGTAACGGTAGGGTAGCGCTCGCGCAGCAGCGGCTCGTGGTCGGCGGCGGGCTGGTCCAGTCCGATCTTCCCCTCCTCGATCAGCAGTCCGGCCGCGGCACCCGTAAAACTCTTGGTGCAGGACCAAATATCGTGTACCCGGTCGATGCTGTCCCCGGCCCAGACGACCTTTCCGTGGCGGATGACCAGGACCTCCTCCAGCCCGTCTTCCCTGCAGTGGGTGGCGAGGTAGGCGAGGGTACTGTCCAGTACGGCGGGGTCGATCCCGACGGCTGCGGGGGTGGCGGTTGCCCACTCCGTAGCGGGGAAGGTGGTAGCGGGCGGCGGCGCGCAGGTGCAGAGGAAAATTAGAAATAATCCGCCCGGCCGATGGGCCTTGGTGGTCGTCGGCCGGGCCTTGGGAGCGAAGCGACCTTGGCCCGTCCGCCGACTGAACTGACTTAAACTAAACATACCCCCTCCTTCCTAGTCAACTCCCGAAACCACCGCTGTATCCCCTCCAACACCGAGCTTCCGTACTTATTCACGATCTCCCGCCCGTCGATCTCCCTTACGCGCGTCAGTTCGCCCATCGTACCGGTGGTGAAGACCTCATCGGCGACGTAGAACTCACTCACCGAAATACGGGCCTCGGCGTGGGGCAGGGTCAGTTCCTCGCAGATACGTAGTACGGTCTTGCGAGTAATACCAGGCAGGCAGTAGTCGGCGTAGGGCGTGCGGACCACCCCGTCGCGAATGCAGAAAACATTCACCCCATTGGCTTCCGCCACGAATCCGTCTTTATCCAGCATTAAACCCGCGTCCGCGCCCGCCTGGTTGGCCTCGATCTTGGCCAGGATATTATTGATCAGGTTGTTGTGGTGAATCTTGGAGTCGATGCTGGTCGGGCTATTGCGGCGGACGGAGCTCGTCGCCAGCGTGATCGATTCCGGGTATACGGGCGGTTTGTGCTCGGCCAGTACGATCAGACTGCAGCCCTGCTGATTGAGCCGCGGGTCCATCCCGCTGGTGATCTTGACGCCCCGCGTAAGGGTGAGCCGAATATGGACCTGGTCGCGCATACCATTGGCCCGTAGCGTTTTCCGGATGGCCTCCTTCACTTCCTCCCGCGTCGGTACCCCCTGAAACCACATGGCGTGGGCGGAGTCGAAGAGCCGGTCCAGGTGATCCTCCAGCGAGAATACCCGGCCGTCGTAAACCCGCAGCCCCTCCCAAACGGCATCGCCCCCCTGCACGCTGCTGTCGAAGACGCTGACCTTGGCCTCGTCGCGGTGCAGGAGCTGGCCGTCGATGTACACCTGGATGTCCCGGTTGGCCGGGTTCATTTTTTGCAGCATGGCGGAAGATAGCCCCCCTTCCACCGAAATGGTAGCAAGATGGGCGGTCAGGCCTATAGCGCCTCCTTCAGCAATTGCTGGTAAACCGGCTCGCAAGCCTCCGCGATCCGTTCCAGTTCGGGCGGCAGGCGGACTTCCTTCTCCCGGTAGGGCGCGAAGCCGGTACTGCGGTGCACGGTGGCGTACCAGTATGTTGCCCAACAGCCATCGAAGGGTTTGGGTCCCGGGGTCCAGCTGAGCATACCGGGGTCAAAATCCAACCCCAGTCGGTCGCAGAGGCGGGAAAGCACGTCGGCCGGGTCCTGCAGTAACCTACGGGCGTCGATCACGGCGGTCAGCACGCCGCGTTCGGTCAGTTCCTCGTGTAGTGCCGCTTGCTGGGGGATACCGATATCGGCCGCGGTAACTGCTTCCACAACCCGCCCGAAGGAAGCCAGGATGCGGCGGGGGTCGCGAATGAGCAGAACATTCCGCATTTCACTCAGGAAGTCGGTATTCAGTCCGATCAGGTGGTGCGTCATCTGCTTGAAGACGACGACCGGGGTACCGTAGTCGGTCTGCCGCATGGCCGAGACCACCTCCATCCCATTCGGGTCTTGGGAAGCGAGGATTTCCGCCCGCCCGGGATGCTCCGCCCGGGTCGGCTGATGCGTCAAATAATGGGCGTAGAGGGGCTCATCGATCGCCGTGGTATCGGCACGCTGGTCGAAGGCGTAGAGCAGGGCCGTGCTGATATTACGCGGCGATGACCATAGTTGGATGCGAGTGCGGGTTCTCATACCATGGCGAAGAAGAAAGGCCTCAAGAAGAAGTGCTGTGAAAAATATCTGAAAAAAGGGAAATTTTGCAAACGGTGCCCAATTGCCGGAAAAGGTGGGTAAGTGTCATCTTGACGTAAACCAATGTAGAGCCGCAGGGTCGCAGAACCCCCTTCGTTCCCTCCCGCCTGGTTTCCCTTCCTGAAATCTACTACATTGGGCCTTCCTCCCCGCTTGGCCCCCGGACCGACAAGGTCGGAAAGTATAGTGTTCATAGTGTCTAATATCTTATCCGAAGTCCTTTGCGCCTTTGCGCAAAGGACTTTCCTTTTTAGCGCCGGAAGGGGTCGGAAAGCCGCTGGTCGAAGGGCACCGTCCGGTCGGTGGTCATTTCCAGGAAGGTAATCAGCGCCTGCTTATCGGCCTCGCTGAAATTCAGTTGCCGCGGCTGCCCGTTGAAGTCAGACAAGTTCTCGTGTAGATTCCGATGGGGTTGGATGTTATCGCTGTAGTGATCGACCACCTCGCGCAGGCTTTCGAAGCGTCCGTCGTGCATATAGGGGGCCGTAAGCGCGACGTTTCGGAGAAAAGGCACCTTGAATACCCCATCGAAGGCCTCACCGCGGAACTTCCCAACCCCCCGGTCGACCGGGGCGGCATCCAGCCCGTTACTGGCGACCGGAATGAAGGGCCGGGTCAGGTTAAAGCCATGACAACTGGAGCAATTCTCTAAAAACAGGTCAAGACCCCGCAGCTGATCAGAAGCGAATTGGCGTTCCAGTTCCTCTTGCTGCTGGATGAAGCGGGCATCCATCAGATCATCGAAGGGGGTATCCATACTGGTAATGCTGGCGCAGAATTTCTCCAGGGCCAGCGTGATACGGCCAGCGGTCAGTTCTTCGCTACCGTAGGCTTTCCGGCTCAGGATGCGGTACATTTCCTGCTGGCGCAGGTCGGCGGCCAGTTCCTCGAGGTCGCGGCCCATCTCGATCTCGTCCTCGATCGTCATCGTCGACTGCTCTTTGATCGTATTCGCCCGCTCGTCCCAGAAGAAGGCCACGCTACCCTGGGTGGAGGACACGCCGTCGTCGAGCGTTTCCCCGTAGCCGCTGACCTCCCCGGCAAAGGTGGGCACCGAGCCCAGGGCGATGCTGTTCCGCTTGGTCACGCCACCATTGATGCCCTTACTGAAGTCCAGGTCGTCACCGAAGGCCAGTTCCTGCTTGTGGCAGGTCGCGCAGCTGGTTTCCCCGGTGGCCGATAGCTGAGTGTCGTAGAAAAGTACCCGCCCCAGCAGCGCCTTTCCCTGATCGGCCCGCGATATGTCGATCTGCCGCTCACTACCGGAGAAGGAGGCTACGTGCTCGGGCAGGTCTACGGTGGTGACCGGGGTGAAGGAGGTCAGGTCTAATGTTCCCTCCAGAATGGCCCGATCCTCCGCGGTAAAGGTCAGCGGTTCATCGACCTCGGAGGTGGTCACGCGCTCGTCTTCCAGGCAGGCCGTGGTCAGCAAGGGAAGGAGCAGCAGGGTCAGGATTCGTATCACGGGAACTGGTTTTAGTAGGTGGGTCTCTTTCAAGATAGACCAAATGTCATGGAACGGCAAGCAGTCCGTCATGGCACGGTCAGGAAGATAGACGGAGGCCCCCGTAAAACCGTTGGCCCCTAGCGAATATTTAACGAATGACGACCCCATGACGGGAACCCGCCGTCAAATCCCACCCCCATCAGTTACCTATATCCGACACCCCGACACCCCGACACCCCGACACCCCGACACCCCGAC
>CAZKPE010000306.1:0-4464 GCA_964554545.1 uncultured Lewinella sp. | reverse complement strand
ACGAGCTCAGCCGGATTCTGGGTGGAGAGAAGGGCTACCCACTGGTGACGGCGGTCGAGCAATTTACCCTCTTCCGGGAGGGGCCGGCGGGCAGCCAGCGGCACTACGCCAATGCGTACTTCCGTGCCCGCCCCCTGGGTGATTATCCGTTGCCGAAGGTGATGGCCGTCCGCCTGCGCCGGCAGCACCCGGAAGTTGACATCGACTGGCTGGCTGCCCTGAACCGGAACCGCTTTTCCGCCGACCTGGAGCCCTATCTGTTTCAGTTCAACGTCCCCGTCGAGTGGACGCGGGTGCACCCCGAAGGTGGGGAGGTGACCCTGCCCGAAACGAAGGCGGAGAAACGGGAGTGGCCGGCCGGGGAGCGAGGCCTGCAGGAACAGTTGGCGGCCATCGGGCTGAGCGACCGCGACTTCCGCTGGACCTACCGCCGAAGTCGCTACCTACTCGCCGACGGCCGCAGCATCCCGGCCGTCATGGCAAAGGGAAGCAGCCGACTTTTCTGCGTTCTGGTGCCGACCGGCCGGCCGCATCCGGTCAGCCGGCGGTACCTTGGGAGTTGATGGTATGCCGTTTGCTGCTCGTGTTGTTTCTCCCCGCCGCCCTGGGTGCCCAGGCGATGACCCACCGGCAGTACGCGGCCGCCGCGGGTTTGCCCTGGGAGCGGGTGGAGCAGGTGGTGACTGACAGCAACGGCTACGTGTACGCCCGGCGGGGTGGGAAATGGCTGCGCTTCGATGGTACGGACTTCCTGCCGGTTGCCCGCCCCGCCGCTGCCGACCACGATAATTTGTGGATGTCGCCCCGGGAACTCACCGGGGTTAGCGACCGCTACCTGAGAAATTCCCCCCTGGCGGGAATTAGACTGACCGACGTGGCGGAGGACGTGCAGGGGAGATTGTGGTTGGCTACCGAGGGGGCGGGCTTGTTACGCATCCTGCCCGTAGGGGTGAAGGAGTTCGGCCCGGCGGAGGGGCTGCCCCTGGGCGGCGTCACCGGCTGGCAGTCCGACACGAAGAACCTACGGGCGATCTGCGGCGACCGGGGGGTCTACCTGTACCAGGACCAACGGTTCACTCCCGATCCCTTCATTCCCGAACCGGGGGGAACGCAGATCGTCGCCATGGAAACTGACACCGACGGTGCCGTGTACTACGCAACGACTGATCGCGGACTGGCGGTAGCGGATAGCAGCGGGCTGACCTTTATCACAACGGGTGAGGGGTTGCCGGACGATCGGTTGCGGGAGGTCGCTCTCTTTGGGTCACGCGTGTGGGTGCTGGGCCACCGTGGCGAACTTTCCGCTATTGCCCGGGGTGATAGCAGTTGGAGGGTGGAAAACTTCGGTCCATCGGCTGGTCTACCCGATCTGCCTTACCGCAAAATGCGCGCCACCGCAAAAGGACTGCTGCTGACGACGGAAGCGGGGATGATCATAGCGTGGTCACCCCACCGCGATTCCCGCAGGATAACCGGCTTACCGCGCGCGGGCGTGGCGGCCCTGTCCATCCGCCGGGGCAGGCAGGTATGGGCGGCCATGAACGGGAAGGGGGTGTTCTATACTGACCTGGGTACGGATAACCCGCAATTTTATCGCGTACCCGATCGCTACCTGCCTCCCGCCACGGACTACCGCGCGCTGCTGGCCCGGGGGGGGGAGCGGGACGTCTGGGTGGCCAGCGAACGGGGAATTACCCGGCTGGTACTGGATGACCAGGGGCAACCGCTCTACGTGCATCGTTACGGTCCGGCGGAGGGGGTTGTCGATCCGGACGTACGCCCTGCCGCGGCGATTGCCGATCGGTACGGTAATCTATGGTTCGGGACGGCTACGGGAGCGCTGCGCTTCGATCGGGATGCGCCGGAAATCTACCTGCCACCGCCGTCCACCCGGCTCACGGGCCTGCAGTTGCTTTACGACAGCATCGACATCGACCGGGTGGCCTTCGGGGCGGAGGAGGATCACCTTACCTTCCGCTTCAAAGCCGTGGACCTGACTCACCCGGATCGGATTCAGTACCGCTACCGGCTGCGGCCCCTGGAGCGCGACTGGTCAGTCACCTCGACCGACACCGAGGCTCGCTACGCCGGACTGGCCGGTGGCAGCTACATTTTCCAGGCACAGGCTACTACCGATGGCGGGCGGACGTGGGGGGCGGCGGCGGAACACCGATTCCGGATCGCGGCCCCTCTTTACCAGCGGGCCTGGCTGCTGGCAGCGGTGGTCGTGCTGCTGGGTGGGGCGATGATCGGGGGCACGTACTACGCATTTCACCGCCTGCGGAGACGGGAGGCTCGGGCGCGGGAAGAGCTACGGCGGGAAAATGAGCTACTGCGACTGGAACAGCAAGCCCGGCAGCTGCAAATGAACCCCCACTTCATCTTCAACGCCCTCAATAGTATCCGCGGGCTCGTGGACCGGCCCGAGGCCCGGGAGCAACTGGCGCGGTTTGCCGGTCTCCTCCGGGCTATCCTGAACAATAGCCGACAGGACCATATCCCACTGGCCACGGAAATCGCCACTCTGACGGACTACCTGGAGATGGAACGGTTTTGCCACCCCGCCCCCTTTCACTATACCATCCGCCCCCCCGGGGACGTCGATCCGGAAGAAATCAGCCTGCCCCCCATGTTGCTGCAACCCTTCGTCGAAAACGCCATCCTCCATGGCTTTCGGGCAATGGATCGTCCCGCCGAACTTAGCGTGACCTTTTGCGTGCGCGGCCGCAGGATGCAGTGTTTAATTCAGGACAACGGCATCGGACGAGCGGCTGCCGGAAAGCGCCGTACTTCCCTGGGTCACCAGAGCCTGGCTACCGCGGTGACCCGCGAACGGGTAGCGGCACTAGGGGGTAGTCTACAAATCGAAGATGGCCAACCTTACGGAACGTGGGTAACGATTGAAATTCCGATATACAATGACTGGTGAAGGCAAATTGACGGCGGTCATCGTGGAAGACCTTGCACCCGCGCTCGACGCCCTGCGCAAGGACCTGGCTGATTGCTGTCCGGAAGTGGAGGTGATCGGAACGGCCGGTGGGGTAGTGGAGGGGGCCAAACTCCTCCGGCAGTGTAGCCCCGATCTCCTTTTCCTGGACATCATGCTGGGCGACGGGACCGCCTTCGACCTACTGGAGATCCTGCCAGACCTCACCGCACGACTGATCTTCGTGACCGCCTCGGAGGAGTTTGCGCTGCGGGCCTTCCGCTTTGCCGCGGTCGACTACCTGCTCAAGCCCGTAACCGGCGACCAGCTACGCGGCGCCGTCGACCGGGCCGCCGCCCTGAGTGGACCGGCCGATCCCGAACGGCTGCAAATACTTCAGGAAAATCTGCGATCACCCACAAGATTGCCCGATCGCATTTCGCTGCATACCGCGGACCGGATTCAGATCGTGGCGATCAGGGACATCATCAGGTGTGAGGCCGATGACAACAACACCCGCTTCGTACTCACCGATCAGCGGACCATCTTCGTGACCAAGACGCTGAAGCACTTCGAGCGACTACTCAGCGAGCATGAATTTCTGCGGGTACACCAATCCCACCTGGTAAACTTGCGCCACGTCCTCGAATTTCGTAAGACCGACAGTGGCTACCTGCATATGAGTAATGAGGAGGAGGTGCCCGTGGCCAGCCGGAAACGGTCCGCCGTGGTGGCCGCGCTATGAACCGACGAAGCCCGGGCGATCATCTACCAAGGAGTCAACCCCGTAGGGCGTATCCGCTGTTTTAGCAGTCTATGATCCCGCTACTCATCATTTCCCTCCTGCTCATCGCCATCCTGGTCTACCTCTTCAGCCAGTGGAACCGCCACCGGATGCCCTCCCGGAAAAAGCGGGCGCGGCTACTGGCCCAGATGCGCGCCGAAATGGACGGTTGGAGCCCCCAATTGGTGAAGATGGATAAGGAAGAGCTCGACTTATTCAGTTTGGCCCAGGAGCAGCAGATCGTCAAGACCAGCGGGCGTGCGGCTACGGCGAAGGGGACTTTCACGACGATCTTTCACGAGCCGGTCGTAAGTTACTCCTACCGGCGCTTCCTCGGTAAACAGGTTAACGCCCTGCTGTACGCCCGCACGGCCGAGCACGACTACGTTTACGTCACCGAGAAGGGCAAGACCCGGCTGGAGATCGATAATCAGCCCGTCGGCAACCTGGAGAACAACATCCTCCGCGGCGAGCGTACCGGCAAGGAGCTGGCGCGCATCGAATCCGAGGCTACGGACCGCTACCTGCCCGTTCGCGTCGGTAACCGGGAAGTTGGGGCACTGACCCAGCTACCGGCCACAAACGATGATCCCTTAAGCCAACGCGCCTTCGAGTTCATTCCGGAGGATTTGAGTGAGAAGGAGGAGCAGTTGCTGATGTCGCTGGCGGTGAGGGAACTGGTGGAGCGGGGGGTGTAATTTGTCGGGGTGTCGGGGTGTCGGGGTGTCGGGGTGTCGGGGTGTCGGGGTGTCGG
>CAZKPE010000305.1:0-4466 GCA_964554545.1 uncultured Lewinella sp. | reverse complement strand
GTTGGTTGGGTTCTATTAAAGAAGCCCCGGCTGCGTGGGCGCACACGTTGGGCGACAACCCGGCATTAAAGCCGGGTCGAAACCCATTAGGTAAATTGCAGAACATAGATCTTAGCCGATCATCGTCAATTCAAGCTCACTGGAAAAGAAATTCATATAAAAGCGAAGATATGAGACCAACGATTGTCCAAAAAAAGATTGGCAGAATAGAAAAGATAAAAAATTTATGATTTAGATAAATTTGCCGTATCTTTGGGTCTCAATCTACTGTATGGCTTTAGAGGATGCATCATCAGGTAAAACGCTTGACTCAACAATCGAAGAACTTGTAAAAGCTGATTATAGATGGATTAAAAAGTCCACTCAATTCAAATTCAATTGGAACAAAGAAGCCGAAAATGAGGTGTACAAAATTTATTTAATAGATGAAGAAGAAGAAATTCTAGGATTGATGTCTTTAGTAGACCGTCCCGAAGAATTCCGTATACATCTAAGTTTGATCGAAACCGCTGCAAATCAGAGAGGAGATATCAAGACTATACGAAATATAGCTGGTTGTTTGATTGCATTTGGTTGCCAGTTAGCTTTTGAAAGGGGTTATTTCGGTTTTTTATCACTGCAGCCGAAGACGAGGTTAATTGATCTATACCAAGACAAATACGGATTTAGGCAATTTGGACGACTGCTCGCAGTAGAGGGGAAATCATCTATTGCCTTAATCAAAAAATATTTATCGAATGAAGAGGAGTAAAGAAAGCATTTATAACGAACTAGCGAAGACCTACTCAGATGAAGAGCTCGCCGATTCAGTCATTATGAGTATTGAGGGATCACCCGCCGAACAGAAGGAAATTGATGAAGAATTTATCCAGTTACGGCTTGAGCGATTAAAGTCAATGACGGATGAAGAAATCATTTTGTATAAATTATATACGTTCAAGCTTCGACTTGATAAATACTTTAAGTCAAAGAAATTTAACCAAGACTATTCCTTTGCTGCTCAGTTGAAAGAATATGTGGGCATATCCGATAAAAGCAACGCCGATTTAGCTAGTGATTTGGGTATCCATAAGACTAAACTGAGCAGGCTGGCAAATAATCGAGAGAAGCCCAATGTGGATTTAATGTATCGGCTGGAAGAACATAGTGGCAAGACAATTCCGGCAATATACTGGTGGCGACTATATTCAAAAGAATTAGAACATCGAATTAAACAGGACTATGAAAGAAGGCGGAGTGAAGCACAGAAAGTCAGTAATCCACTAAAAGTTAGTGCTTAAAAGTGACATCGCCCAACACCGCGCCCAGCGTCAACCGGGGCTGGTGAACTTAGGGTTGGTTGGTGCTATTGCTGAGCGGGTTCGTCACGCCGTCAATGGCCCGAAAGCTCCCTACGGTCGGTTTCGGTCCATGCCGCCGCGCCGCCCCCTTGTTGGTGGGTGAAAGTTGGTTGGGTTCAGAAAAGAAGCCCCGGCTGCGTGGGCGCCATCGTTAGCGGCAACAAGAAGTAAAACAAAGTCACACAATGAGATTTTTTAGTCAAATCCTAGATAAGATATTAGACCAATTCAACAAAGGGAAGCAAGATGAAAAGGTAAGCACTATATCAATAGACGATACCAAAGAATTGATGGAAGAAGATAAATTCTGGTCTATTATCCATAGATCGGTTATTCAAAGTAAGAACGATTACCAATTACAGCAAACACTACTGGAAAAGGAACTGGATGTACTAAATCCTGATCAGATTTTACAATTCGATAATCGATTTAGATATTTACGTGGGATGGCATACAGGTGGGATTTATGGGGAGTCGCTTTCATCATGAATGGTGGCTGTTCCGATGATTGTTTTAGCGATTTTCGAGGATGGTTGATTGGTCACGGTCGTCAGGTTTACTATAACGCACTTTCTGATCCTGAATCCATTCGAGTCCTATCATTTGATAGAAATGCCGATGAATTCGAGGGATTGAGCTACGTGCCGATGACAGTATATGAAAACAAAACGAAAACTTCTATGCCAAACGGAATTAAAGAGAACCAATCCATAATCGGGGAAGAATGGGAAGAAGATGAATTGCCTTTGCTATTCCCCAAGGTATCAAGTAAGTGGGATTGAATGTAATTATAGAAGATGGGCAAATAATTCTATGACAAGAAATAGAGTTATAATGAAGACTAAACTGCGGTTGTGTTGTGCAATGATGCTGACGATACTACTAGTGTCTTGTTCTTGGAAGAATCGGATCCTTGTTATAAATTCAACTCAGGAAGAACTGCTGATTACTTTGCTGATTGACAAGGACAGTACATCAATAGGTTTATTTGATAATAATGGTCAACGACAATTTCAGGTATATCAAACAACGTCCAAAAGGAGGTTTATTCAGGTTCAACGCGACGAACCTACTAGCTGGAAGAGGAAAATTGGACCGAGAGATACAATCAAGGGGATGCTCTACCCGGGTACGGCACTAGAATTAGGTGTAATTAATGGGGGTTCAGAATTCATTGATGATAATATTGTTTCAAAATTCAATATTAATTATCTAGAAATTACTGGATCAAATGGTATTGTTAGGTATACTGGACAAGCAGTTAGACAGGCATTTATTTACTCCGACAAGGAATATCGGTTGCACTTCGCAAATTGAGAGAAGCGTAAAATTAGTTAGTACAAAGTTGACCTATTCTTCTCAGGGTAGATGGAAAAAAACAGTAGGTAATTGAAAGAAAATAATGCCGCTAACACCGCGCCCACGTCAACCGGGGCTGGTGAGTTTGAGGTTAGTTGGTGCTATTGCTGTCCGGGTTCGTCGCGTCGTCAATGGCCCGAAAGCTCCCGTCGCTACGCTCTGGTCGGTTTCGGTCCATGCCGCCGCGCCGCCCCCTTGTTGGTGGGTAAAAGTTGGTTAGGTTCTATGAAGAAGCCCCGGCTGCGTGGGCGCACACGTTGGGCGCAAGCCCGCCATCAAAGGCGGGCCTCAAAACAACAACAAACCTATCAGGAACAGACCTCGCATCTGATAGATACTAATAAAGACATCCGCAACTTATCAATACTGACATCGGTTTACAGTTGTAGTCAAACTCTACTAGCATGACGATATCTATAGAACGAACGGACCAGAATATAAAAATCATCCTACCGGTAGATACAGATCCTATTGATCTGCAGAATGCGCTGAGTTACTTAAAGTATACCGACATTGTTCAAAGAAGTAAAGCAACCGAACAGGATGTTCAGGATTTAGCAAAGTCAGTGAAATCAGCGATGTCTAAAGATATCATTCAAGAGTTGCGAAAACTCGATGAGTTCAAGGATTTGTAATTCTGCAGTAATATGGATATTTATGTAGTTGATGCCAATTTACTATTTTCTGCTATTTTAAACGATAAAAGCCGGATAGGGAAATTTATTCAGGAAACCACAAGCTATGGTGTAAAACTATACGCGCCGGAACGGATGCAAATTGAAATATTAAATCACAAAGATAGGATTCTAAAGATAAGCGGGTATTCGGAGGAAAGATATACTTACGTTAGAGACAAACTATACAAACATATTGAATTTATAGAAGACCGGGTCATTCCATTCGATGAATTTATTCACGCAATGAGAATCGTTCGCAACATCGATCCTGATGATGTTCACTTTGTGGCGTTAACAAACTACCTTGGCAAATTATTGTGGACTGGTGATGTAACACTGTACAAAGGCTTAAAGGCAAGAGGATATAACAATGTAGTTATGTTTAAAGAGATAGTCGAATTATATAAATTGTAAAAAGTCATGCGCCCAACACCGCGCCCAGCGTCAACCGGGGCTGGTGAATTTGGGGTTGATTGGTGCTAATGATATCCGGGTGCGTCGCGTCGTCAATGGCCCGAAAGCTCCCTCCCGCTGGTCGGTCGGTTTCGGTCCATGCCGCCGCGCCGCCCCCTTGTGGGTGAGTTGAAGTTGGTTGGGTTCTACGAATGAAGCCCCGGCTGCGTGGGCGCCATCGTTGTGTGCAAGGGCTAAACATTATCGATAAACGAGACAGAATAAAATGGGCGGCGTGCCCAGGCCTATAAATGGGTAGATGATTCGCCCTGGATCTGGGAGTTCCAGCCAACGACTCTATCAAAATCTTGTCAGCCAGCTTCATCCGATAGATAGCCGATGACCGACTTCAATGATTACAGAAATGTCAAACTGAATTTGTTATTCTATGTCGAATGAGTTAAATCCTGGGTACGGAGGTGGTTAGTTTCAATCGACGCCAGAGGGGCTCAAATTGAGGGCGGATTGCTCCAGGCGAGACCGGCCCGCAACAGCATTCAACGGCAACCTATTATAATGGCGCTCCGCCAGCAACCGCCCGCAGGACTGAACTGCCCGCAGCAGCATTTAACGGCAGCCTATTAGGGTGTGACGGGAACTTGATGTAGGATAAACTGTGTAGATTATAGCAAAAACA
>CAZKPE010000304.1:0-4486 GCA_964554545.1 uncultured Lewinella sp. | reverse complement strand
GAATTCGGACCGGTCGCCTTCGGAGCGCTGTTTTTCGGCATTACCGGCTTTCACGGCTTTCACGTGGCTACCGGGGTGATCTTCCTACTCATCATCCTCATCAATGCCGGAAGTGGCGTCTACGTAGCCCGAATGAACGGCTACGAGATGGTCGAGAAGATCGGACTCTACTGGCACTTTGTCGACCTGGTCTGGGTATTCGTGTTCCTGGTGTTTTATCTCCTGTAAACGCCCACCGTCACTTTTTTGAAAATAATAGCCCCTGGCGGGCGCATCGATAGTCTATTATGGCACAGCATTTAAGTTACGAAGAATCCGTACGCGGCGTTTGGAAAGGTCTTGGTCTGTTGGCTGCGGTAACGCTGATCGAAGTCATCCTTTCCCTGGTCAAGGCGGCTGAGTTTGCCGAAAGCATTACTATTTTAATCTACGCGGCTTCCCTGGCCATTATCGCGCTATCACTCTACAAGGCCTACTTCATCATCTATGAGTTCATGCACATGGGCTATGAGGTGAAGGGCCTGGCAATGAGCGTTTTGCTGCCGACCCTGCTGCTGATCTGGGGCATGGTTGCCTTTTTCAATGAAGGCGATGCCTGGCGGAAGGAGCGTGAAAAGATCGAGTATAAGAACCAGTTGAAGGTCCCTGATGGGGGAGAAGTAGGACAACTGCAGAAAGATTCCGAGCTCCTGCGGCTGGTGATTCACTCCTAGTATCCCACCTTCATCGCACCTGCCCCGATAGCTATCGGGGCGCCCTCATCTTTTCGTCAAATCTGGGGCGTGCGTAATCCATCCGCTGCCCGCGGGGTTGTACCGCTAACCAACTCCCCCTATGGCATCCCGCAAACAGCTATTCAATACCAGTATTCTGATCGTGATGCTGGTCGGATTCCCCCTGGTGTCGTTCTTCTATCTGCGGAACGGGGCCGACTACCGCCGCAGTGCCATCGCGGAAATGAAGGATTTCGGGAAGATGCCGGACTTGGCGAAGTTGTCCGCCATTCGTGGAAGCTATCCCGCCCAGCCCCGGGGCGCGATGACGGTGGTTGGATGGCTGGATCCCACTAAGGAAGCCGGCACCGCGGTCTACGGTCGTACGCTGGACAGCCTGTACCAACAGTTCAAGGATAGCCCGAACCTCTACTTCACCACCATTACGCTGGCGGACGAACCCCAGAAAGCAGTCGCCCAATTCGCCGACCGCTTTAATCTGCCGGATGATCCCATGATCTCCTTCCTGCGGGCAGATGAGCGGCAATTCGCCGCCACCGCCGAGCAGTTCGCCCTGCCGCTGGGGACCTACGACAGCCCCGGCGTGCAGCCCATCGTGGCGCTGGTAGACAGCTCCCTGACCGTCGTACAGCACTATGATCTTGCGCGCCGGGATGAAACCATCGGACTGGTGCAGTTGGTCTCCCTGATTATTCCATTACCAGCCAAGCAGGACATTATCCTGGACCGTAGTAAAGAACTTTAGTATGCCGCCCACCGATACGTTTGGCCGCCCTGCTCACCCCCGGATTCCGATTTACCCGGAATGGGAACGCACGCTGAAGATCGCCACCTACGTGGTGTCGGCGATCGTGCTGGTGCTGGTCTTCGTCATGCGGGAGATAAAACTGAACGTAGGCTGGGACGTCAGCTTCCTGCCGGCCGTGAACGCCAGCCTGAACGCTTTGACCGCCGCGGCACTACTGGCCTCCCTCTATTTTGTTAAGCAGCGGCAGTATCTGCGCCACCGGAACGCGAATGCCGTTGCCCTGGGGCTGTCGGTTATCTTTTTGCTGTGCTACGTCGCATACCATTTTACGACGGAGGAGGTCAAATACGGGGATGCCAATCTCGACGGCATCATCTCCGCCGCCGAGGCCGCCGCGGTGGCCGGCAGCCGTGGCTGGTACCTGGTCATTCTCATCAGCCATATCACGCTGGCAGGCATCCTTTTGCCCTTCATTTTGTTAACTACGGTACGAGCGATCACGGGACAGTGGATCCTGCACCGTAAGATGGCCCGTTACGTCTGGCCCCTCTGGTTCTACGTGGCCATTACCGGGCCGGTCGTGTATTTACTTCTTCGCCCTTACTACCCTGAGTAATGAAACCCTACATCCTGCTTACCCTTACCCTGGTATTCTTCCTGGTCGGTGGCGACCTGCTGGCCCAGTGCCCGATGTGCCGGGCTACGGCCGAGAGTAATTTGGCCAATGGGGGCACGGAAGGGCAGGGGCTGAACCAGGGTATCCTGTACCTACTCGGCATGCCCTACGTCCTGGTCGCTACGGTAGCCTATATCTGGTGGCGCAACCGGCGTAAGGAACACGAGATCGCTTAGGGCGCGGACGCAGGTGGATGGCGGACCGGAAGCAAGGTATCTTTGCCCCATGACCGAAATAAACCCCTGGAAAACCAAGTCCACCGAAGTCCCCTACGAGAATCCCTGGATTCGGATTGAGCACCATGAGGTGGTTAATCCGGCGGGTAAGGACGGTATCTACGGCATTGTCCGCTACAAGAATCACGCCATCGGTATCGTACCCATTGACGATCAGGGAAATGTTTACCTGGTCGGCCAGTATCGCTACGCCCTCGATCAGTACTGCTGGGAAATCCCGGAAGGAGGGTGCCCCGTAGGGACCGACCCGCTGGAGACGGCCAAACGCGAATTACAGGAAGAAACCGGACTGCGAGCCGAAAGATGGGAGCAGATCGTGGAATTCCATCTCAGCAACTCCATCTCGGACGAATGGGGCGTAGCCTACATTGCCCGCGGACTGCGCCAAGGGCAGCCTGATCCGGAAGACACCGAGGACCTCCGACTCAGAAAAGTACCGCTGAAGGAAGCCATCGCCATGACGATGGATGGCCGGATCACCGATGCACTGACCATTCTGGCCCTCCAGCGGGTGGCGCTGATGCATCTCACGAAGGACCATCCCGGGGCAGTGACCCCCTAGGTCGCAAGCCGGGCGACTAAAGAAAAATTCAAAAGAATATCCTTATGGCTTAGGGGGATCATGGTATGATTGGTGTCAGGTGAGTAGATGGACGGCGGCAATTGTCGGTGGGCATCCAACGCGGCCAAATGGGGTTCGCGCTAACCCTTAAGTCATATCATGGATACTGTGAACAAAATTACCCTGCTCGAACAATTCGACCTTTTTGACGGCCTGAGCACCGAGGAAAAGCAGCGGCTGGCCGAGACGATGGACTTCAAGAAGAAGTCCCGCTATTCCATCATCTACCAGCCCGGTGAGAACAGCGAGCACATCTACCTGCTCGCCAAGGGGCCCATCAAAATCAGCACCCACAGCAACGAGGGCAAAGAGGTCATCAAGCAGCTCATTCATCCCGAGGCGATCTTCGGCGAACTGGCACTGGTCGGCGAGGACAAGCGGAACGAAACCGCTCAGTCCCTCAAGGAAGAGGTGCACTACTACACCATCCGCGTGTCTGACTTTCAGCGCATCGCTTTCGGCAACCCGGCCGTCAGCCGTAAGATGCTACACCTCTTCGGCAAGCGCATGATCGCCGCCGAGAATAAGCTGGAGGACCTGATCTTCAAGGATGCCCGCAGCCGCATCGTCGGTTTCCTGCACCAGGTGGTCACCGAGCGCGGTCGCCGCGTCGGCTACGAAATGCTGCTTAAGCACAGCCTGACCCACCAGGACATTGCCAACATCACCTGTACCAGCCGGCAAACGGTAACCCTCGTACTGAACGAGCTGCGCAAGGAGAACCTGATCTACTTTAACCGCGGGCGCATTTTGGTTCGCGACATGGACGAATTACTGGCCAGTGCCGCTTAACCCCAGGTTTAGGTTTACGTGTAATCCCAAAAGCCAATACCCCTCTTCGCGGCAACGCGGGGAGGGGTTTGTGCGTTTCCCCTCCATGCGAATCCTTCCGTTGCTGATTCTGGCTGCTCTGCTGTTACCCCACTGCTATTCTTTCAAAGGAATCTCCATTCCGGAAGGGGTCGAGCGGGCCTTCGTCCCTAACTTCAAGAACAATGCCATCGGTGCGCCCCCGACGCTCTACCTCGACATCACCGAGGCGCTACGGGACAAAGTGCGGGATGAGGCGCGACTGATTATCACCGAGGACGCTCCGGATATTGAAATCAAGGGGACGTTGGTCGATTTTCGGGTATCGGCCGAGGGGGCCAGCCCGGCTGGTGAAACGGGCGCCTATTCCAAGCTGAACCGGCTCACGATCGTCGTCGGGATCGAGTACACCAACTTACTGGACCCCGACGCCGAAAGCTGGCGCAGCAACTTCTCGGAGTACTACGACTTTCCGGGTACCCAGTCCCTGGCCGCCGTCCAGGACGAAGCCACGGAGGTCATCCTGGAGAACCTGAACGAGAAGATCTTCAACCGGGCCTTCGCGGGCGAGTGGTAACGGCTAGCACTCCGGCTGCACGACCGACACATTGACGGCCAGACCGCCCTCCGCCGTCTCCTTGAACTTGCTGTGCATGTACT
>CAZKPE010000303.1:4257-4488 GCA_964554545.1 uncultured Lewinella sp. | reverse complement strand
CGATGACGTCTTTCACTTCGAACTGAGCGTACCCCTGGCGCTCGGTACCGTAGGCGGTCTCACTAAACTGCACCCCCTAGCGGATATCGCCCTGGATATTCTAGGCCGCCCGACTGCTCCCGATCTGATGCGTATTGCCGCCGCCGCTGGTCTAGCACAAAACTTTGCCGCCCTGCGCAGTCTCATCACCACCGGCATACAGCAGGGTCACATGAAGATGCACCTACAGAA
>CAZKPE010000303.1:0-4247 GCA_964554545.1 uncultured Lewinella sp. | reverse complement strand
TATCGAGTCTGAACGCCAGTGCTCCAGAGCGTCTTCAATCGCAGGATTTCTTCGACGGACGTACGGTGAGCCACCATGGGGTGCGGCAGTACCTGGAACGATTGCGGGAGGGGGGGGTGTAGTTGGTGCGTTGGTGAATTGCTGGGTTAGTGAGTTGGACGCAACAATGCACTAACTCACTAACCCACCAACCATGCGCCTCAGAAAGGGCTCGAACCTTTGACCTACGGATTAACAGTCCGCCGCTCTAACCAACTGAGCTACTGAGGCAATACGCAACCGGCGGCCGGATGCGAAAGCGGACGCAAATGTACAAGGTGCCGCTTTATTTTGCAATCTTTGCGGCCCAAAAAACGCAAAATATGAGTCTGCTGGCCATCGGAACCCTCGCCTTTGATGATGTCTTCACCCCCCACGGGGAGGTCAGGGGGATCGAAGCCGGCAGTTGCACCTACATCGCCATGGCGGCCACCTACTTCACCCGGCCGGTACAACTGGTGAGCGTGATCGGTGACGACTACAATAACGACTTCCTGGCCGACCTGGAGCGGCGCGGTGCCGACCTGGAGGGGGTAGAGGTGATCGAGGGCGGCAAGTCCTTCTTCTGGGCCGGTCGCTACCACGACGATATGATGGGCCGCGACACCCTCGAAACCCAGCTCAACGTCCTGGCCGACTTCGACCCCAAGGTGCCCGCCGCCTACCGCGACACCGACTACGTTATGCTCGGCAACCTCACCCCCGCCGTCCAGAGCGCGGTGATCGACCAAATGGAGGGTCGACCGAAGTTGATCGCCCTCGACACCATGAACTTTTGGATGGACGTAGCCCTCGACGACCTTAAGGCCGTGCTGAAGCGCATCGATATCCTGATCATCAACGATGAGGAGGCCCGCCAACTGAGTGGGGAGCGCAGTCTGCTTACCGCCGCGGCCGAGATCGTGGAGATGGGCCCGAAAATACTCATCATCAAAAAGGGAGAGCACGGTGCTCTGCTCTTCTCCGGAGACCAGGTCTTCTCGGCCCCGGCCCTGCTGCTGCCCACCGTGATTGACCCGACCGGTGCCGGTGATACCTTCGCCGGGGGACTGATGGGCTACCTGGCCGCCACCAATGATACCAGTTTCGACAACCTGAAGCGGGCCGTGATCTACGGTAGCGCCATGGCCAGTTTCGTAGTGGAAGACTTCGGTACCCGCCGGATGCAGGGGCTGGACCGCGAGCAGATCGACCGGCGGGTGGCCCGCTTCGTGGAGCTGATGAACGTCAAACTCTAAGCCCGCCGATGACCGAACTCGCCGAGCAGATCATCTTCACGCCCATCCTGGACTGGGTAGCGTTGATCGCCTCGGTGATTTATGTCTACCTGGCCGCCCGCGACAACAACTGGTGCTGGCTCTTCGCCGCCGTGGGCTCATTGATCTGGGCGCACCAAATGTGGGTTGAGTACGCTCTGGTTTCCGACGCGCTGCTTCAACTGTTCTACTTCGGGATGGCTCTGGTGGGGATTTATCGCTGGCGGGGGCAGCGGCGGCGGCAACGGGAGTCGACTCTCGACAGTCTGGCCCTTCCCCCGGAGCACGATGGCCGCCCGCCCATCCGCCGGATGACCCTGGCAGAGCACCTGACCGTTGGCGTTAGCGGATTGCTTCTCGGCTATGCGCTGGCGAGCTTTGCGCGTACTTTCCGGCCCGACGTGGCGCTGATCTACTGGGACGGATTTACAACGGCCTTCAGTATACTGGCGACCTTCCTGCTGATCGCGCGCCGCATTGAGAACTGGCTCTATTTCCTGGTGATCGACGTGGCCTATGTCTACATCTACCTGCTCACGGGGGCCTACCTCTACCTGCTGGTGATGGTCATCTACATCGGCATGGCCCTCTACGGCTACTTGCAGTGGCGATCAGCCATACACCGTGGCTACGATGCCGCGGCCTGAGGCCCGGTTGCGGAACTCGCATAGGTAAATTCCCTGCCAGGTACCCAGGGCAGGGCGGCCGTCGGTGATCGGCAGGGTGATGCTGTGGCCGATCATGGCCGCCTTGATGTGGGCGGGCATATCGTCGGGGCCCTCCAGGGTGTGTACGAGGAAAGGCATATTCTCCGGCACCAGCTCGTTAAAGACGGATTCGAAGTCGGTCAGTACGTCGGGGTCGGCCGCCTCATTGACCGTAATGGCCGCCGAGGTATGCTGGATGAATAGGTGCAGCAGTCCCGTGGTGGGGAGCCCGGGTAGTTGCTCCATCACCTCCCGGGTAATGACGTGAAAGCCACGGGGGCGGGCGCTGAGCCGAAAGCTGGTCTGCTGTACCACTCCTTAGGTTTAGGGATGAAGAATTGGTGCAAAAGTAGGTCAGAGTGAACAGAGCCCCCCAATTCGACCTACACCAAGAGAACGAACCCTCGCGTATGCAACCCACCTCCCGCCTTTTCGGCTTCGTCCTGCGGTTAGCGCTGGTGATTGGTGTCATCGTGATTCTGTACTACGGTAAGGCCCTGTTGGTTCTCCTCGTAGTAGCCGGACTGATCGCCATCCTGCTCGATCCTATTGATAATAAGCTGCGGGAGTGGGGGTGGAAACCGGGCTTTGCGATCGCCGGGGCCATGTTCGTCCTGCTGCTGGTCTTCGCGGGCATCTTCTTCGCGGTGGGCAAGCAGGCCGCCCGCTTTGCCAACAACTGGGGGGAGATTGAGCAGCGACTCACTAAACAGCTAGAAAGGGCTCGGGCCGAAATCCCCATGCTTCCCGGCGGAGGCGGTGAGGGTAGTGACTCCACTTCGGTCAGCCAGCTCCAACAGCAGCGAAACAACGCCGGCAGCAGCATCTTCAGCCAGCTCCCGATCGGGAAATCCCAGATCACGGGGGTACTGTCGAGCACGGTCAGTATCCTGGGAGATTTTCTCCTCATGCTCGTCTACATCGTCCTTTTCCTGTCGCAGAAGGAGCGGCTGCGGGAGTTCGTTCTGCGGAGGGCCCCCGAGGAACGGCGGGGCGAGACCCACGAAACCATCAACCGGGCGGCCGGGGTGGCTCAGAAGTATTTGAAAGGTCGCCTCATCCTCATCGTCATTCTGTCGGTCTGCTACGCCATTGGCTTCAGTCTGGTAGGGGTTGATTACTTCATCGTCGTCGCTATCCTGGCGGCCATTCTCAGCATCATTCCCTACCTGGGCAACATCATCGGCGGCCTGCTCGCCATGGCCATCGCGGTGGCCGGAGGGGGCGGCAGCACGGCCATCCTCGGGATTTTGGGTACCATGGCCGTCACCCAAACCCTGGAAAGCTACATCCTCACCCCCCTCATCGTAGGCGACGAGGTGGACATCAACCCCCTCACCACCATCGTGGCCGTGATCGGCTTCACCATCATGTGGGGGCCGGTCGGGGCCATTGTCGCCATCCCGGTGGTGGCGATGGTGCGGATCGTCCTGAAACATATCGATGGGATGGAGGACTACGCCTACCTGCTCGGCCAGGAATAGGCCCCGCTCCGCTATCTTACCCCCCAACGTAACAACTTATGCCCGTCCTCTATACCGCCATCTCCCATTCCCACTCCGGCCTGCGCTGGATCCTCTTGCTGCTGCTCATCCTGGCGGTCTTTCGGGCCATCGACCGCCGCAGGAGTGGCGTCGTCTACCCGGGCAAGGACAAACTGGCTTTGTTCGGGCTCATCACTTCCCACATTCAGCTACTGCTCGGCCTGCTCCTCTACCTCTGGCTGAGCCCCTACGGCATCGTGGCCGACCCAATTCTGGACGGCACCCAGTCGGTGGCCAAGTACTACAACTGGGTCCACTGGTACCTCATGATCTTCGCCGTCATCCTCATCACCATCGGCTACAGCAAGGCCAAGCGGCAGGCCGAGCTCAATAAGGGCTGGAAGACGATCGCCACCTACTACGGCATCGGGCTGGTGATCATCCTGCTGGCGATCCCCTGGCCGTTCTACCCGGGGCTGGAGAGCGTGGGCTGGAACTAGGTCGAGGAGCTCCGCTCCGAGAAGTTCGAGGACTTCCAGTCCGAGGGGGCACGCACAGCAGATGTAAATAGATAGGAACGGATTCCGTTAACCACGGATGGGGCACGGATTTTTTCACGGATTAGATCAGGTGTAGCACTCAGCGTGCAACGCCTCCACCAATCCGTGCTGTAATCCGTGGAAATCCGTGCAATCCGTGGTACCCCAAACGAGCGCAGTTATACTCGGACTAAGCAACTTTCACGCCCGTAATTTTTACCT
>CAZKPE010000302.1:0-4515 GCA_964554545.1 uncultured Lewinella sp. | reverse complement strand
TTGAGCAGGCTACTCTTGCCCGCCCCGTTCTTGCCCATGATGACGCTGACCCGCCCGGGCTCCAGGGTACAGTCGATGCGGTCGAGGATGGTCTTCCCCCCCAGTTCGAGTCGGATGTTGGTGGCCCGGATCACAGGAAGAGGGCATTGCGCCGCTGCCGCAGCAGCAACCAGAGGAAGAAGGGCGCCCCCACCAGTGCGGTCAGTATGCCGATGGGCAGTTCGGCCGGTGCCACGATGGTCCGGGCCAGGGTGTCGGCCGCCAGCAGGAAACTGCCCCCCAGCAGGGCGGAGTAGATGATCAGCCGGCGATAATCCGTACCCTGCCAGAGCCGCAGCAGGTGGGGAATGACGAGCCCGACAAAACCGATCAGCCCGGTCAGGGAAATGCAGACGCCCACGATCAGGGCCACCCACACGATCACCCGCCGCTTGACCCGGTTGACGTCGAAGCCCAACTGGGCCGCCTCCCGCTCCCCGAGCAGAAAGGCATTCAGGGCCAGGGCATCGCGCTGGAGGAAAAAGCCGCCAACTACGACCACGGGTAGCACCAGCGCCAATTGCGTCCAGTTCGCTCCGCCCAGGCTGCCCAGCGACCAGAAGGTCAGGTCGCGCAACTGGCTCTCATCGCTCCAGTAGGTCAGCAGCCCCGTGCCGGCACCGGCTAGCGCGGCAATGGCAATGCCGGCCAGCAGGACGGTGGCTACGTTAATCCGCCCCGTACGCGCCCCCAAGCGGTAGACGATCAGGGTGGTCAGCAGCGCCCCGCAGAAGGCAGCCAGGCTCACCGCAAACTGTTGCATCCAGGGAGCCAGCATCATCATCCACGATTTACTCAGCACCAGCGCCCCGGCGGCAAAAAGCATCGCCCCGCTCGTCACCCCGATCAGGGTCGGTTCGGCAAGCGGGTTGCGGAACAGCCCCTGGGTAGCCGCCCCCGTGTAGGCCAGCGCGCTCCCCACCACCACGGCCAGCAACATACGCGGGATACGCACCTCCCAGATCAGGAAGGTCTGTAGCTCGCCCGCCCCACCGGTCAGGGCCGTCCAGAGCTCGGCGGGAGCCAGGGCAAAGGCACCCAGTCCCAGCCCGATGGCCAGCGCCAGCAGCAGCAAAGCGGTCAGGATGAGTAACGGACGCAGCATGGCTTACTTCGTTACGGTCGGGTGAAGTTGTTCGGCCAGATCACGTGCCGCCGCCGCCGCCCGCGGACCGAAGCCCAGCAGGTAGTGGCCGTCCATGGCAATGATGCGGTCGTTCCGGAAGGCCGGCGTCTGGCGGATACCCGGAATGCCGGCCAGCCCCTGCTTACCGTCCAGGCTCTCCAGCCCGCTGGTGAACATCAGGATGGCATCGGGGGCCGCCTCGACCAGGGCCTCGGGCGTCAGCGGTTTGAAGTCGGTAAAGGAGGTGATGGCGTTCGCGCCCCCGGCCCGTTCGATCATGTCGGCGGCTTCGGTCTCACCACCGGCGACCATCAGGCGGCCAGCCCCGCGGGCGTAGATGAATAGTACGCGGGGGGTCTCATGCGCCCTACTTAGCACCTGTGCCAGTGCCTGACTGTCCTGCGCGATCTGGTCGCGGATACGCTCGATCTGCCAGGCGTCGACACCGAGGTGGCGGTCCAGTTTTTCGGCTACGTGGACGGCATTATCGAGATGGCCCGTCATGGCAATGGGGATAATTTCCACCTCGGCATTGCGCAGTTGCTGCAGGGCGGGCTGGTCGGTGGCCTCGGCATCCACGAAGACGATGGTCGGTTGGGTGGCCAAAATGGCCTCTACGTTGAGCTGGCTGACGTGGCCGAGCTGGGGCAGTTGTTTTGCCTTGACGGGGTAGGCGCTGGTCACGTCCACGCCCACGAGTTGGTCGCCGTAGCCCAGTTCGTAGAGCAGTTCGGTCAGCGTACCACTCAGGGAAACGATGCGGTGGTCGGGGGCTGCTTCGGCGGTCTCGGGGGCGGGGTTGGCCTCTTCACCACTACAGTTCAGCAGGAAGAGGAAGGGGAGTAGGACAACGATTCGGTACATGAATTACTGCTTGACGAGGTGATGAACGAGGGTGCCGGCCGTGCCCGTCAGACGGACCAGGTAGTTGCCGCGGGGGACATGCTGGAGCACTACTTCCAGCCGGTGGGTGCCGGGGTTTAGGGCGGGGACGCGGGTGCGGTGTAAAATGCGACCGTTGATGTCTACTACGTCTAAACGACCGTTATCGAGCCGAACCTTCGTGGTGAATTCCAGGGTAGCCCAGTCCGGAGCCGGATTCGGAAACAGGGTGCTGGCAGATACTTGGTTGGGTAGTCGTGAGAGTCCGGTGGTGCCCTCCACTCCGGCAACGGAAAAGGTGGTGATGCCGGTCTGTCCGCCCTCGAAGTCGATGAACTGCAAGCGGTAGGTGCTATCCGGCGTAGCGACGAAGTAGACCAGATCGTCGGGAATCTCGTAGGTGCGGGAGGCGAAAAGGAAGGTCTTCCAGTCGTGGCCGATCGTGGTCAGCATATCGTTGTAGTTGCCCTCTTCGTCAGGGGGAGCGGCCACCGTGGCGGGGTCAACACCGGATAGTTTTGCTACGCTGACCCCGCTGTTCTGGAGTACGCCCGTGACGGTGTAGTCGAGGAATTCACCGGGTTCGGCTTCCAGGGGGGTGGAATAGCGGGTGAAAAGTAAGTCCCAGTCGTCGGGTTCCAGGTCCCGTAGCCCGTCGGCGAAGGAGAAGTACGCCAGGGTCTTGCCCGCGTAGGCCGATTTATCGACCCGGACCGTGTCGGTATCCGCACTGCCATCGGCCCGGGCGTGTACGAAGGTGTAGCTGCCGCCGGAAAGGGAAAGGACGCGTAGCCGGTGGTAGGCTCCGTTGCGGGTTTGGACCAGAAAGTTGCGGCTGCCATCAACGCTCTGGGTGGCTGGGTTGTAGGTGCCCCACCCCAGGTCGAAAGGATCGCCGGGGGTGGCAACGGAAGCAAAAGCGCCGTCCTCCCAACTACGCTCGTCGTTGTACAGGCGGTCGCCGCGGGAAAAGGTGTCGGTTTCGGCAAAGGCGGCATTTGAACTGAGGAAAGCCGCTACCGGCTGGGAGCCACTTGCGGAGGCAATACCCTCGTTGACCACCACGCCGGAGCCCCGGGGCGTGACGGTGAAGGCGATGTCCCAGGCTTCGTGGGGTACGGCCGTAGAGGTGCGGCTGTCCAGATCGAGGTAAACGGCATCGGCATAACCAGCTCCCTGAGCAACTTGAACGAACTGTGCGGTGAGCTGACCGAAACCAAGGACAAAGCAGGAAAAAAGCAGGACGCATCTCATAGTCTGGATTTGGTCTAAATAAGATTAGCACAAATATGACCCCTCTCCAGCTACGAAGCAAGCTTTCTAAAATTTTATTTAGTTTTCATCTAAATAAGCAACCCGTCCGGTGCCTGGGCTGCCGGACGGGTTAAGCGGTCCCACCGGTTTGGGCGGTTTAAACTGTCGGACGCCTTAAACCGTCAGCATTTGCTAGCTTTCAGTGGTCAGTCTACCAACGAGCTTAGAATCGCCCCCCCGTCTACGGTATACTCACTCCCCGTCACGTAGGCCGCCTCGTCGCTGGCCAGGAAAGCGACCACCGCGGCCACCTCCGCCGCCTTACCAAAGCGGCCCATCGGAACCCCGCTCTGGATGGCCCCCGCAAAGCCGTCGAGTTGCTCCTGCGGCATACCAGTCTTTCCGAAAATGGGCGTTTCGATGGGGCCCGGATTGACGGAGTTGACTCGGATACCTCGCTTTGCCAACTCCTGAGCGGCGGTGCGGGTGTAGCTGTTCATGGCGGCTTTGGAGGCGGCGTAGATGGCCGTATTGCTCATACCGGTATGGGCGTTGATGCTGGACAGGTTAATGATCGACCCACCCTGATTGATCAGCGGCAGCAGCTTCTCGACGGTGAAAACCGCCCCCTTGAAGTTGATGCCCATCTGCCGGTCAAACATTTCCTCGCTGACGTGTCCCACGGGTGCGGGCTCGAACACGCCAGCGTTAACGAATAACACATCGATCGTGCCGACTTTCGATTTCAGCTGCGTTGCCAAATCTTCGATTGCGGAAACGGAGCCAACGTCAGCGACCAGGCCGGTAGCACCGAGCTTGTCGGCCGCCTCCTGTACACGCCCCGCGTTCCGCCCCGAGATGATGACGGTCGCCCCGTCCTGAATGAAGCGCTCCGCCGTAGCGTAGCCGATACCTGAGTTGCCGCCGGTGATGACGGCCGTTTTGCCGGATAAAGAAGCCATATTAAAGTGGTTTTTAAATTTGTAACGATCGTTACAGTTTGGAATACCGGACTAACGGATTGGGGTGGGGATAGTTTCAATCGGTCAGATTAAATCCACTGCAGCAGATCTTCTATCACGGGGTCATCCGGGACGGCTTTTTGCTCTTGATCGATCTTAGCCGCGGTTCCGGCACCCCTCACCAGTTCCATCAGCTTGCGCCGGTCGTAGCGCGAAAAGTCGGCGAAGCTGCGCCGCAGCAGGGGCACGACC
>CAZKPE010000301.1:0-4517 GCA_964554545.1 uncultured Lewinella sp. | reverse complement strand
CCGCTCCCGCGTCGTGGTAGACGGCGTAGAGGTCGCGGGCGTGATTGACGCGGGCGAGGGCCAGGCGGTCGAGCGGGATACTCCGTTTTGGCGCCCAGTCAGTCAGGGGGCGGCTGCGGCCGTCTTCGATGATATAGCAAAAGTCCGTTACTCCCTTTCGCTCCGGGGGTATGGGGTTATGCACCTTCTTGTTCAGCCCCCGGGCCTTGTGGATCTGGCTGCGGGCGTAGCCGGCGAAGGTGTCGCGGCAGGCTTTGGTGAGGAAATCTTCCATGTGGAGGGTAGCGAGCGCGGGATGGCGGTACAGTCGGGCTTCTCCCTCCGTACCCAGCAGTTCCAGGGCGGTGGGGTTAGCTTTTCCCAACAGTTCCAGGAAGCGGCCGAGCTCGTAGTAGCTGCGGTCGTTGGTGTCGTCGGCAACCTGGGGGAGGTAGTCGAGCCCGAGTAGGCGGTCGTAGGGTAGCAGAAAAACGCCGCGGAAGTCTTCGTCTGACCGTTCCGTGGCCAGCCCGTAAGCGTGGCTACCGCTGCGGCACTTTAGGAGGAGGTGGTTGTTGCTTTCTAGCTCCGCTACGGTCATGATTAGCCTATCTTCTCGAGTAGCCGCTTGCACCTGCGCGCCGCCGCCCGTGGTTCGATCCCGCAAACGAACTGCTGCCGGTAGCGCCTACTAATCGAAGCAAGTGTTATCATATTACCGGCTAAACGGTAAAGCTGAAGGATAAAGTTGCGGTTTTTTCCTGCGGCGGAATGGGGAACAGCCCCGGGTCGAGCCCGCCGCCATCGTCGGTCTGGAACGGGAATGCGCCACGATCAACTAGAGGTACGAAGAGGCACGCGACAGCCGCAACAACCGGTTGACCATCGGTATTCCGCTCGTGGCCGTGGCTACCGGTGCCCTGTCCTACCACCTCATTCGCCGTTCTCGTAGCCGCCCATAGCAACCGGTGTACACGCCCGTCAACCCCTTCGCCGAGCTCGGTTTTACGCCAACCCTTGGCTGGTCTGCCGACGGGGGCCGGGCCGGTGTCCAGATCAATATTTAGCCCGTGCGATTGCTGCTCTTCCCCCCCTCCTGGCCCTTGCCTGCACCAATGAAGTGCTGCTCCCCCTGGAGGCTAACCCCCTGGCCCCGGAGCTGGGTCCTTTGTTCACCCTTGTCGATACGACCGTCAGGATCACTAGCCCCACGCGTGCCGACCTGACGATCGAGTTTACTAACAGGTACGACCAACTCAACCCTGAGCAGCGGCAGACGATCACGGGTATTGCCCTGGTGGGCAGGACGGGCATCGGCGAGGTGCTGCTGCCAGCCGGTGCGACGACTCTCATGGCCGAGTCTTTGCGACGGAATATCCGCTACTGCTTTGAGTTGCGCTAGGTCACGTATTCGGCGGCGATCACGTCTACGTCCAGCGAGTTCCGTATCCTCAAATTGTAGGGGTTTTCGGGGCGGCGGGGCGCGGGTGCCAGATCAGTAGGATACCTTGCAACCCCGTGCCCCCGATTGCGAGCCATCCGACCATTGCCGATTATAACCGGGCTATCCGTATTGGGCCGCCACGCATGCCCCATTTTGACATTCGCAGTTTTAAGGAAAATATGAAGACGGTGCCATTGGAGATGGCTCCCTTCCGCATCGGCTTTTACCAGATCGCCTTTCTCGAAAGTGGCGGCGGCACAGTCAACTCCGACGGCTCGGACTACGAATTGGGCACCTCGACCCTCTTCTTCAATCTGCCGGGGCAGGTTATCCGCTGGAACGTCGAGCGCAACTGGCGTGGCTATTACTGCTGCATCGACGAATCTTTCTATACGCTGCGGCCGGCGGGTTACGGGCGGCTGTTCGACTATCCGTTCTTTAGGGGGTTTACGCCGGGCATCAAGTTACAGGTCGGGCAGGCACAGCGGCTGCAGTCCGCATTGAGCCAGATCGACGGGGAGTACCGTAGCGCAGCGGCTTACCGAGATCGCCTCATCAAGGGTCAGGTGACCGGGTTGCTGACCCTGGCCCAACGCTACTTTGAGGGGCAGGTAGTGAGCCGGAAGGCACACCGCGACTATCGCCGCCTTAGTCACCGTTTCAAGGTATTGGTGCACGACTACCTGCAGGGCACGCAACTCGGTACGTATGGCGACAATATCACCCCCGGCGGATGCGCCCGGGCGCTGCATGTCTCGGCGAAGTACCTCTCCGAAACCATCCGGAGGGATCTCGGCACGACCCCCACGGCCTACATTAATGACTGTCTGGTGGAAGAGGCGAAGAAACTACTGCGTGCCACCGACCTATCGGTAGGACGGATTGCCTCCCGCTTGGGCTTCGGTAGCGGGGCCTACTTTTCGCGCCTGTTCAGACGGCTAACCGGACGGTCGCCCTCAGAATACCGAAAATCGGTCAACTAATTGCGAACTGGGTACAAATCGACCTTATCCCCACTTCGGTTGTAGTCGGTAAATAGCTATCTGACACCGTGAAGTGCCTGCCCATCCTCCTGTTGTTCTATTTCGGCTATGCCCCTGCGCTCGCCGCCCAAACTGCCCCCATGAAGGATACCATCAACGAGTTGATCACACGACTATTCGCGGCCACCGATGCCCGGGAGTGGCAAAGTGTAGAACGGCTGTTTGCCGATTCCGTGGTGGTGGACTACTCCGACCTCGGCGGTCTGGACGGCAAGTTTAGCCCCCCGGAAATTACCGAGGCCTGGTCGGCCGTACTGCCTGGTTTCGAGGCAACCGTTCACCAGCCCCACAACGTAGCCATCTGGACGGCCGGCAACCGGGCCACCACTACCTTCGATGCCCTAGCCATGCACTATCTCGACCCGGACGATGGAAGCGGCGACTATTGGGTGGTATTCGCCGGTTACGACGCAGAATTTAAGCGCAGCGGGGAGGAATGGAAGATTGACCGGCTACGCCTCAGCCTCTACGATCAGGCCGGTAACGACGGTTTGGGACTGCTGGCCGCCCGCCGGGTAGCTAGTGGAGATGCAGCCGGTAAACTTGCCGATACCGACCGGATCGCGGACATTATCGAAGACCACTTCGCCGCGCTGGAAAACAGCAATCTGGATGCTTTCGTGAACGGCTGGGCCGAAGGCGGAATACAGATCATGGACTTTAGCCCCGACGGCTTCCCCAATCAACTAGAGGGTCGGGAGGCCATTCGAGAGCAGTACAAAACGGTAGTCGGTTACGAAAGCCAGCGTTATCCACACACCGTACACGCGACGAGTAACCCCAAGGTAGCGCTCGTAAAGTACACTGGCGAAGTACAGGTGAATGATAGCAGCCGTTACGACAATAGTTACGTAGCCGTGGTAGAAGTGAATCAATCAGGAAAGGTCGAGCGCTTCGTAGAGGACTTCAACCCCCGGATCCTGCTGCACGGCTTTCCGGGCCTGCAGCCCGCCCACTACAGCGTACATCCGGTCGGAGCTGCACCGACGACGGGGGTGGAGCTCCGCGAAGTGAGCTTCGACAGCAAGGGGGATAAATTGGTGGGTCACCTCTTCCTGCCCCCCGGCTTCGATGCGTCCCGACAGTATCCGGCAGCCATCGTTACCGGCTCGTGGACGAGTGTCAAGGAGCAGATGCCCGATGAATACGCCAGCCTCCTCGCACAGGACGGATTAGTCACCCTTACCTTCGACTTCCGGGGCTTCGGGGGCAGTGAGGGGGTACCCCGGCAATTCGAAGATTACGAGCGCAAAACCGAAGACATCGTGGCGGCCATGGACTACCTCAGTACCCATCCGAACGTCGAGCGGCAGTCGATTGCGGGGGTGGGGGTTTGCGCATCGGCCGGCTACATGGCGCGGGCCGTCGGGGAGGACGACCGCTTCAGCCGGTTAGCCCTCATTGCGCCCTGGCTGCATGATCCGGCCAAGACCGAAGAGCTCTACGGCAATCGCCCCGGGGGCAAGCAGGGTCTGCTGGACCGGGCGACCGCCGCGCGGCGGAAGCTGGATCGCACGGGTGAGGTCGAGTATACCCTGGCCGCCAGTGAACTTGACCCCCTGGCCGCGATGTACGTGCCCGACGGCGCCTTTCCGTACTACCTACGCCCTGATCTGGCGGCCGGTCAGGTCTACGACAACCGTTTTGCCGTGATCAGTTGGGAGCCCTGGCTGACCTTCGACGGTATCGGTACGGGTAAGTCGGTAAGTAAACCGGTCTTCATCGTGCACAGCGAAAACGGGGCCGTACCGGAGGGCACCAAACGCTTCTACGATCAGCTGGGGGGCAAAAAGGATATTGTCTGGCTCAACGACTACAGTCAGCAGCAACTGTACCATGACCCCGAGGCAGTGGGGGCGGCAATCAGTCGGGTGAGTAACTACCTGAGACAGTAGAGATTAGCGGGCGGCGGGGCGCGGGTGCCAAGCGGTCAAACCTCGGATAACGCTGTCAGGTAGTAATTGCAGCGGCTACTCACCACGCACTTATCACATCTGGGCCGGCTGTAGGTACACACCCGCTGCCCGTGCTTGAAGAGCAGTTTGTGGAAG
>CAZKPE010000300.1:0-4552 GCA_964554545.1 uncultured Lewinella sp. | reverse complement strand
AGCGCTCCCCCGCCCTGGAGGGCCGCGAGCAGTGGCTGGGGCAGATCGACTACGAAATGATCGTGGGCGAGGACTTCAAATTCACCACCGGCTGGCGCTCCACCCTCCAGGACCTGACCGAGGACGCCGAGTTCCAGAACTTCCAACTGGGGGA
Source organism: uncultured Lewinella sp. (assembly GCA_964554545.1). Classification (GTDB taxonomy): domain Bacteria; phylum Bacteroidota; class Bacteroidia; order Chitinophagales; family Saprospiraceae; genus Neolewinella. The sequence continues at coordinate 4,398 of CAZKPE010000300.1, read as the reverse complement.
CTTCGAAAAGATCGATAGCCTGAGTAACCTCTTCGCTTACGCTGAGGATGTCCACGCCCTTTACGCCACCTTTGGAGGTAAGATCGATAAGTTCAACTTCAACGTCGGGCTCCGGGCCGAGCAAGCCTATACCACCAGCCGCCTGTTGGAGCCCGAGCCGGAAACCTTCGAAAACGATTACTTCAAGGTTTATCCCAGCGTATTCGCGGGCTATGCCTTCAGCGACCAGACCTCCGTCCAGGCCAGCTACAGCCGGCGCATCGAGCGGCCGCGGGCCTGGGCGCTCAACCCCTTCGTCGATCGTGGCGACCCCTTCAACCTGCGGGCCGGCAACCCCTTTCTGCTGCCCGAACTGATCAACAGTTTTGAAGTCAACGTGCAGCAACAGTACGGTAAGGGCACTATCACCGGTGGCGTCTACTTCCGCCAGCGCAACGACATCATCAGCCGGATCACCCGCATCCTGGACGGCGGCGTCAGCCTGAGCACCCGCGAGAATCTGGACCGGGGCCGCGACTACGGCATCGAACTCATCACCACCTACCGCCCCACCCGCAAGCTCGACCTGACCCTGAGCGGCAACGGCTACCGCACCGAGATCATCGGCAACAACCAGGACGAGAGCATCGACCAGAACGGCTACCTCTTCAGCGGCAACGTACAGGGCAGCTACCAGATGCCGTGGGACGTGGATGCCCAGTTCACCTACTTCTATCGCTCGCCGGGGGTGCGGCCGCAGGGGCGCATCGAGTCGATCCAGAGCCTGGACGTGGGCTTCCGTAAGGACATCCTAGATGGCCGGGGGGCCGTGACCGTACGCGTGACCGATGTTTTCAATCAGCGCCGCTACCGCTTCGTCACCGAGACCGGCGGTCTCGTTACCCGCAGCGAGTTCCAGCGGGAGAGCCGGATTGCGTACATCGGCTTCCAGTACAGCCTGCAGGAACTGGGTCGGGACCGGGGTGGACGCGGGCGGCGTGGTGATGGTGGGGGGGATGATGACTTTTAGTACCCTCTCACGACCACTCTCCGCCGCCCCACCAACTGCCGCCCATCCCTAACCAACAGTATATACACCCCACTCGGCAGCCCAGTCACCTCCATTTCGGCGCGGACGCGGGTGCGGGGGAGGTGGCGAACTTCTACCCCCCGGCTATCCAACAGCCGTAGTTGGTATTCTTCCCCATTGGATGGTAGCTCGATGGTCAAAAGGCCGTCTACCGGATTAGGGAAAATGCTCACCTGCCGGTCCAATTTTGAAAGGAAGGGGTCGTCGGTGCTGATGATGATGTCGGAAAAGTCGAAGGGGGTACCACAGTTTACCTCTTTTAGATCGACGTAGGCAGCAGTTACCTGCCAGTGATAGAACCAGCGGGTGGGCTCCAGATTGACCGGCAGGTAGGGGGCGTAGGTCGGACCCCAGGCGCCACAGTCCACGCACGGATACTCCGTTTCTACATCCACCTCTTCCCGGAGATAGGTGTTGACGGTCGGCCGCTTCATGACCAGTCCGCAGGACCCGTCGAAAAGGGCAAGGGTACGGAACTCTTCCCATACCAGCGCCGCCGTGTCGCTGGGCCGCTGAACGGTATCGACGCTGACCAGGTAGCGGGCACCGGGTTGCAGTTGGTTAATCCTATCCGGTAGCAACCGCCGCTTCAGGGAAATCAGCGTATCGAGTACCAGGCTGGAGTCGCGGCCGATACTGGGGTCGGCCACAAGTTGTTTGTAATGAAACGTGCTGCTCCGGGCGGTGTAATACGTATACGGCGTACCGTATTTATCCAGCCCCGTACTGTCCACGCTTTCTACCTCGATAATTTGCCGCTCGTACACATTCCAGATATCGTCAGGATCGGGAGACAGTGCCTTGACGGCGAAGCGATTTACGTGCACCACGTCCCCTTCCCGCACCGTATTGAAGGCCGCCGACGGGGGCAGCTGCACGCCGACTTCCGGGTTGCTCATCCCGGCCAGGGGGAGGGTGTCGGGCTGCGTCAGGTCGTAAAAGAAGCGGCCCCCGATCAGCCCGTAGTGCTTACTGATGCTGGTCGTCCCTAATGAGCTACCATCCTCCCGGCTGAAGGCGATCGTTTTCACGCTGTCCGTAATGCCGAAAAAGTCGGCTTGCTCCGTACCCGTCACGGTGGCGTGCACGGTCAGGGAATCATCCGTATAAGCTATCCACCCGTCCCGATAGCTATCGGGATCGCCCTCACCCGTAAATAGTACGAAGTAGCGCGTACTGTCCATATACATCCGCGTACTATCTGGTCCCTGGCAAATGCGGTAGCCGAAGGGAGAGGGTAAACGGTGGGTAGCCTCGTTGTAGTAACGCAGCGTGCCGTAGAGCTCCTGGCAGCCCGCCGAGTCCACCTTTACGCCATAGTATTGGGAATCCCGGATCGCGTTTTGGAAGAAGACCGTATCCGGATTACTATACAAATACTGCACCCCCGGCTGAAAGAGCTGATACTCGTGCTGGGCGGATAAGGTAAGGGAAGTAAGGAGGAAAAGCAGGAGAATACGCATGGGGGTGTGAATAGGGTCTACCGCAAGGTAGGATAAGGGCGGGGACGCAGGTGCGGGCAAAGCCGGAAACTTTTGGAACGTCGGATTGCCGTTCTATGTCCTACATTTAGGAATATGCCGCGATCACTCCTATTCGTATTTATCCTGTCGCTTACCGCTGCTGCCGCTGCTGCCGGTGCCCAGTCTACTTCGGCCCAGGACTCTATCCGGCTCACCGAGTTGCTGAAGGTCGCCGCGGAGGCTCGAAACGCCGGGGACAGTGCCCAACTGGATGCGACCCGCATCCTACTCGCCGACCACTACCGGCAGGACAACCGTTTACCCGAGGCGGTCCAACACTACCGGCAGGCCATCGCCGGTTACCTGCGCCGGGGGGCGTTTCCCGAGGCGGCCAACCAGGTGGCGCGACTTTCCTCTACCTACCGGCGGCTTGGCCTTTCGGACCAGGCTACCGAAGCCGGATACGAGGCCATTGCTTTGGCCGAACGAAGTGAGGATGCCGCCGCCCTGACCCTAGCCACCCGCACCCTGGCTTTTACGATGCTCATGCGGGACCGCCTCGACAGTGCCCTGATACTCGCTAATGAAGCCGTCACCGCCGCCGAACGTCACGGTCACCCCCAATCCCGAATCCCGGCCTACGGCACCCGGGCCACCATCCACAACTTCCGGGGGGAAGCGGAGTTGGCCCTGCGCGACTTCCAGGTCGTACGGTCGATGGAGGGAAACCGGCCCAGACTGGCCACCCTCAGCAATATGGCCGCCCTGTACATGAAACTCGACCGCCGGGAGGAAGCCCGTGATTACTACCAGAAGGCCATGGCACAGGCACGGGAAACGTCCAATCTGACCGCGCTTCAGCAAATTTACCGGGGTATGGCGATGGTCGACCTAGATGCTGCGCAGCGGGACACGGTCGATCATTACATCAAATTACACAACCTCTTACGCGATAGTCTCCAGGGCATAGAGGCCCGCGAGGAGGTACTCGAACTGGAAGAAAAGTATGCCGCCGCCGAACGGGAGGCCGAGATCGCCCTCCAGGCCAGCCAGCTCGACCGGAAGAACACCCAGCTCTACGCCACCATCGGCGGCCTCGTGCTCGCGCTGATCGCCGGAACGATCTTCTACGTACTGGCAGGTAAACTGCGCCGCCGCAACGCCCAGAACGAAGAACTCGTCGCCGAAAAGCAGGCTCTGATCGGCGAAATTCACCACCGGGTAAAGAATAATCTGCAAGTGATCTCCAGTCTGCTTTCCCTACAGGGCAGGCAGCTGGCCGGGGCGGGGGCCAAAGACGCACTGCGGGCCAGTCGGGCGCGGGTGGAGGCGATGGGCATGATCCACCAGCGGTTATACCACGGCGAGGAGGTCACCACCGTCTACCTGCCCGAATACCTGCGTGACCTAAGTGAATCCCTGATTGATACCTACCGCCTCGACGAGCGGGTGGAGCTCGCCTGCCGCGTCGATTCCATTCACCTGGACGTGGACAAAGCCATATCCCTCGGCCTCATCGTTAACGAACTCATCACCAACTCCCTCAAGTATGCCTTTCCCGGGGAGCGCGAGGGCCGCATCACCGTGGCGGTCCGGGAACTGGCCGGCAGCGAACTCGAACTCACCGTAAGCGATGACGGGGTAGGTCAGGCCGCCGCTCCCACCCTGAAGTCGAGCACCTCTTTCGGGACGGAGCTGATCGATATGCTAGCTAAAAAGCTAGGGGCCACTATTCAGCGACCGAATGGACGGGGGTACACGACCCGGCTGCGCTTTGCGGGGGAGTAGGGTGCCCCGATAGCTATCGGGGCAGGTGGAGCGAATGAACGTTTTCCGATTGGCGGTTTACTCCGGGTAAAGCTTCGT
>CAZKPE010000299.1:0-4561 GCA_964554545.1 uncultured Lewinella sp. | reverse complement strand
TCCATGATCTCCGGGTAGGCCAGCGACCAGAGTTGGTTGAGCGACCAGTGAGAGCCCCACCAGGCATCGAAGTTGTAGTGGGGGAAGTTATTCGAGGTGCGGGTTACGGGGTCCGGGCCGGTATTGTCGATGTAGCTACCGTCCACGTCGCTCACGATGCGCCGGCCCAGCAGGGCGTGCCAGAGGTCGGTGTAGAACTTGACGGTCCGCTGCTCGGTGCCGCCGCTCACCTCGATGCGGCCGAGCATATCGTTCCATTCCTCCCGCGATTCCCGGCGGACGCGCTCGAAGTCCCAGTGGTCGAGCTCGGCCCGCATATTGGCCCGTGCCCCGGCCAGGGAGGTATAGGAGAGGGCTACTTTGAGCTGGAGCTGCTGGAGGGTGTCGGGGAAGGTTAGGAATGCTCCAATGTTTTTTCCTGCGATACTATCCCTCACCCCCGACCCCTCTCCAAGGGAGAGGGGAGTCTGCCCCTTAGTAAACCCCCCGAAATCTACGGCCCCCACATCCATCTGCGCCACGAAGTACAGCTTCACCGGCTTCGGCCGGCGGTGGGTACGCCCCATGACCACGTAGCCCTCCAACTCGGTAGGAGACAACTGGCGGACCATACTATAATCGGTAGAATCGTGCGCCAGGAAGGCCCCAGTATCGAAGATCAGGTGGCGAGGCCCCGGCCCGTTAAAGCGGTAGCGGTGCAGCCCCACCCGCGTGGTGGAGGTGAGTTCGGCGTCGATAGCGTAGCGGTCGAGGGTGAGTTTGTGGTAGCCCGGCTCGACGATCTCGCCGTCGTGGCTGAAGCTGCTCTTAGTGGCCTCCATACCGCGGTGCCCGAGCATCTCCCCCGTCGTCGGCATCACCGGCACTCCGCTCATCTGCCAGGCGTGGACGTGGCTGAAGCAGCGCACCACCGTCGAATCGTAGAGGTAGCCCGACTTCCAACTGCCCTTCACATTGGTGTCGGGGCTCAAATTGACCATCCCGAAGGGCCGGCTGGCCGAGGAGAAGTAGAACCAGCGGCTCTGGTGGGTATCGATGAGGGGGTCGACGTAGTCCACGGGCTGGCGCTGGGCGTAGAGGAGGGTAGTGAGTAGGAGGAAAGAGAGGAGGGAGCGCATGACACGAAAGATACGGAGGCGGCGGCGGCGCGCAGGTGCAAGCAAAGGTCGAGGATTTCCGGCCTGAGAAACCCTACCTTCCAACCATGAGCTACCGCATCCTCCTCACCGGCGCCAGCGGCATGGTCGGCCGCGCCGTCCTCCTCGAATGCCTGGATGACCCCGCCATCGAACGGGTACGGATGGTAAATCGCCGGCCGGTCGACATGATGCACCCCAAGCTCGATGAGGTCCTGCTGGCCGACTTTGCCAATCCCGGCCCGGTAGCTAACCGCTTAAGCGGCTTCGACGCCTGCTTCTACTGCGCCGGCATCTCTTCGGTCGGTAAGTCAGAGGAGGAATTTTACGCCCAGACCTTCGTCCTGGTCACCTCCTTCGCCCGTACCGTACTGGAGCGTAGCCCCGGAATCGTGTTCACCTACGTCTCTGGAGCGGGTACCGACACCAACGGCCGGCAGATGTGGGCCCGGGTGAAAGGGCGCACCGAAGATGCCCTGCTGGCCATGGACTTCGGCGACGCCTACATGTTCCGCCTGGGGATGATGCTACCGGATTCGGACGTCCAGTCCAAAACGGGCTGGGTCAACACGATGTATACCCTGCTGCGGCCGCTCTTCCCCCTGTTTCAGCGAAGTAAGTGGGTCACGACGAGTACGAAAATGGGGCGGGCGATGATCAATACGCTGCGTTACCCTCCGGAGCATTCGGTGCTGGAGAGCCAGCAGATAAATGAATTGGCGGCGTCAAAACCACAAACATGATTTCGGTTTAGTCCAAAACATCCCGAACTCAATCTGTTTACCAGTATTGCCCGGTGAATATTCAGTAAGGACTCCCTCGCCCTCAACCAACAGAATCTTGGATCGGCTCAGCTTCGGTGAACGCTTTTTTCCACCGGCGCATCGCGACTACCTCCCTGCGTGACCGACGGGATACCACCCCCGTATGAGTACCTCGATTCCCTGGCTGGGGTAGCCATCTGCCTTACCGGGAGCGTCATTGCCGCCCTGACTATTCCGGCCGCCACCAACTCGCCACCACGGCCCCGACCGGTGCCGGCGTGCTGCCCCTCATCACCGGGGTAGCCACCCGGGAAGCCTTTGCCAGCGTCATCGGGAGCTTGTGCATCCCCTTTCCCCACGCATGCTGGTCTACAAGAATTTGCCCCCGGCGGTCCAGCTGTCGGAAGGACTCACCAACGGGCAGGCGCGGCAGCAGTAGTAGCGGTGGATTCGCTACATGCAAATACAGCTTGCGCGGAAAGATAATTTCCCCAAAATTTGCATCGTACACGATTAAATCTACCACGATATGAAAAGGACCCTTCTGCAACGCATTGCCCGGATAGCTCTGGGTAGCTTTATGACTTATGCCGGCGCCGGCCATCTGACCTTCCTTCGGGACGAGTTCAAGGCGCAGGTGCCCAGCTGGCTGCCGGACAATCCGGCTTTCATGGACGCCGTCGTTGTCTCGTCGGGGGTAACGGAGATAGGGCTCGGTCTGTCGATGATCTTCCTGCGGAAGGATCAGGTAGCGGTGGGGTTGACACTGGGCACCTTCTTCGTACTCATCTTTCCGGGCAATGTCTCCCAGTACGTGAACGGCATCGATGCCTTTGGCTTGGACACTGACCGTAAGCGGCTGATTCGCCTATTCTTCCAACCCGTACTAGTCGGATGGGCCCTCTGGTCCACGGGGGCGCACCGCTACGTATGGCGGCGGCTAAACGGGGGGACTCCCCCTGAGCTGCGTGCCGTTTAGCGGACACCAAAGTCACTATTCATCACTAAACCTACCTACGCCATCATGGAAACCACGTCTATCTACACCTTCGAAGCCGACACCCTCCGGGGCAAGCGGGTCGAGCTCGAGCAATACCGGGGCAAGACCCTGATCGTGGTCAACACCGCGAGCAAGTGCGGCCTGACCCCCCAATACGAAGGGCTGGAAGAGCTCTATCAGAAATACAAAGACCGGGGGCTAGTCGTGCTGGGCTTCCCCTGCAACCAGTTCGCCAATCAGGAGAGCGGATCGGCCGAGGAGATCGAGGAGTTCTGTCAGGTGAACTACGGCGTCAGCTTTCCCATGTTCGACAAGGTTAAAGTGAACGGCTCGGATGCCCACCCGCTGTTTAAATACCTGAAATCGGAGTTGTCGGGCGGTCTACTAGGTAGTGTGATTAAATGGAACTTCACCAAGTTTCTGGTCGACAAGCACGGAACCCCCGTCAAGCGGTTCGGTCCGACTACCCCGCCCGAAGATATGGAAGACGACATCCGCCGTATCCTGTAGATCATGGCCGACACCGCACCGGAACTTTATCTGGAAAACCAACTCTGCTTCCCCCTCTACGCAGCTTCGCGGCTGACGACTAAGCTTTATGCCCCCTACCTGGAACGGCTCGGACTTACCTACCCCCAGTACCTGGTCCTGCTTACGCTGTGGCAGCAGGACGGGCAGTCCGTCAAGTCCATCGGCCAGCAACTTTACCTGGAGTCGAATACCCTCACCCCCCTGCTCAAACGGTTGGAGCAGAAGGCGCTGATCGTCCGCAAGCGCTCTACGACCGATGAGCGGACGGTAATTATCTCCCTGACCCCCTCCGGCAAGGAACTCAGGGAGGAGGCCCGTGCGGTACCGGGGGAAATACTGGCGTCCTTTAGCGACGAAAGCATGAGTGAGCAGGAGCTGCGGGACTTTCAGAAAACTCTCTTTAAGCTACTTGGTGTGCTGGGCGGCCGGTAGCTCAACCCGTAATTCGTCCAGTGGAGACTTACGAATACGTCGGCTCCGGTAAATCGATCGTCACGCTGAGCACGTAAAAAGAACCCGAAGTGGAAGCGAAGAACCGGAGCCTGTTTTCGACCGCCTGCGCCAGATACCCCTCTGCCCGGGTGGCGGACTGATGTGGGAGCGCAAGGCCGCGTCGATCATGATCACAACCGAAATACACCAGCGCCACGATCAGTAGCCTACTCAGTACTACCTCCCGTACGCTTACCCCCGGCGGTGATTCCCCTCCAAAAACGGGATACAGCAGAACGGCCAGCACGAACAAACCGAAAGCGAGCAGCAAGTGCGGGACGGATTTCAGCGCCGCCCAGCGCCCGAAGGACAGCCGCCGGAAGCTCCTGCGGTTCATGAGCCGCTCGATCAATACATACAAGGTACCCACTACGAACCCCAGCGCGAGGTTCAGTCCGGGAGTATCGTTGTACTCCGGTTTGAAGCCAGTCACCGGCGGCCAGCCGAAGTTGCGCAGGAAACCGAACAGGAGAAATGCCAGCGTCCAGACGACCACGAGCTGCAGCCAAAAACTGCCTTGCGCCGGTTCATCATGGGGGCAATGTACCTACCCGTGCGGTATCTTTCGGCGTATGGACAGACTGACCCTCGCCGACATAACCGCCTCCATCGAAGCCGGCGATCGTCCTACGCTCACC
>CAZKPE010000298.1:0-4576 GCA_964554545.1 uncultured Lewinella sp. | reverse complement strand
ACCCTAGGCCCGGTATTTGCGGTCGGTCTAGCTGACCCACCAAACGAACCTACCTCCGGCTTTACCCAGCCCGTAAATATCGGTGAGGGGGCCACTTTCGGCACCGGAGTCGGGTCACTCGGCATTGGCGAAGGCATCGTCATTGGGGGAACGGCGCAGAACGTAACCCTGAACTTCGAAGAGATAGCGATCGGCCGGTTACTCAGCTTCACCGGCGCTACGTTTACCGGCAATGGTCAGACCCTGACCATACCCAGCGGCGCACGTCTGCAAACCCTGAGTGGGGGGGACGTGCGCGGCTTCAGTTCCATCGTCGTTGATGGCATCCTGGCCGGTCAGGGCCGGTACTCGCCCGACGTTACGATCAACCCGGGAGGGGTGCTCAACCCCGGATTGGAAAGCGATCCCCGACTTCCCACGCTACCTCTGGCGACCGATAACTTGGGCTGCGCCGAGTTCGGCGGCAACCTGACCATCAACGGTACCTATATCGTCAACATTCGCGACGACACTCCCTGCCAGGACTACGACCAGGTGGAGTTGCTTACTAACGCCACCGTAGACATCAGCAACGCCTCCCTGGACGTAGATTTCGCACCCGGCGCCACCAACCTCGACGGCAAGCAGTTCGAGATCATCCGCGCCGATGTCCTCGCCGGCACCTTCGCTACCGTCGATCCGACGCTGCCCGGCTCCTTTGTCGTCGAGTACGACCAGCCCACCACGGGTAGCGTCCTCCTGCGCTCCACGCTGCCCCTTCCGGTCGAATTGATTTACTTCGAGCTGGAGAACCGGGAATCCACGGTCGAACTCAGTTGGGTGACGGCTACCGAAAGCGGCAATGATTTTTTCCGGATCGAACGCTCGGCCGACGGCGTCACCTTCGAGCCCATCGGCCGGATCAACGGGGCCGGCACGGTCTACGAGCCCCGTTCGTATACCTTCACGGATACCTCCCCCCTCGGCGGCGTGAGCTACTACCGGCTGCGGCAGCAGGATTTCGACGGGGCCTTCGCCTATAGCCCGGTCCGCTCCGTTACCCGCAACGGCAGTAGCCAGCAAGTGGTAAGCGTCTTCCCGAATCCGACTACCGATGGGCGGGCCGAAATACACTTTTCTCCCCTGCCGCGGGCCACGACGCTGGTTGTCCGCGATGCCCTTGGCCGCACCGTCACCCAGCAATCGCTCGCTGCCGGATCGGTCCGCTCTTTACTCGATCTGAGCCGCTTCGCTAAGGGAGTGTATCATTTGAGCTTTACATCGGGCCATAGTCTGCATACGGTCAGGTTGGTCAGAAACTAACCCACCCCCGTATTCCTTCCCCTTCACTATTTAGCCGGCACCCGCGCTCCGCCGCCCGCCTTGCCGCGTTCACCCCCGGTCAACGTAACTTGCGACAGACGCACTCGCCATGTCCAAGGTCCTACTACTCTTTGCCCACCCGGCCCTGGAGCACTCCCGCATCCAGCGCGTCCTCATCGAGGGGCTGGCCGGCCACCCGGGGGTTACCTTCCGCGATCTCTACCAACTGTATCCCGACTTTTACATCGACGTGGCCGCCGAACAGGAGCAACTGCTGGTGCACGATACCATCATCTGGCAGCACCCGCTCTACTGGTACTCCGTGCCCCCGCTGCTGAAACAGTGGATCGACCTGGTGCTGGAGCATGGCTGGGCCTACGGGGCGCGGGGTGTCTTCCTGCGCGGTAAGCGCATCCTTAACGTCATTTCGGCCGGCGGCGGACGGCAGGCCTACTGTGCCCAGGGCTACAATTCCTTCACCATTCGCGATTTCCTGAGGCCCCTGGAACAGACCGCCCGGCTCTGCGGGACGGACTACCTGCCACCCTACGTCATCCACGGCACCCACCAGTTGCAGGGTGCGGCAATCGAGGCGGAACGGGAGGCCTACCACCGCTTCCTGGATGGGCTGATCGGCGAGAAATACCCGACGCCGAAATTCGCGAATCTGGAGTACGCCAACGATATTTTGTCCGCGCCTCAATCTGGCAACCATGGGTGAGGGCCTGCTCTTCCAGATGATGATCTACCTGGCGGCGGCCGTGTTGGTCGTGCCCCTGGCCAAGCGGATCGGCATGGGCTCGGTGCTGGGCTATTTGGTGGCGGGCATCCTGATCGGCCCCTATTTGCTGGGTTTCATCGGTGAGGAGGGGGAGGAGCTGATGCACTTCGCCGAGTTCGGGGTGGTGGTGATGCTCTTCCTGGTTGGCTTGGAATTGGAGCCGGCCCTGCTCTGGCGGCTACGCACGCCGATCCTGGGTATGGGTGGCTTGCAGGTGGGCGTGACGGCGCTGGCAATTAGCGGACTGGCTTACGCCTTCGGACTAGCCTGGCAGGGGAGCGTGGCGGTGGGGCTGACCTTCGCACTGTCGAGTACGGCCATCGTGCTGCAGACCCTGGCCGAGAAGGGGCAACTGAACAGTAGGGGAGGGCGGTCTTCCTTTGCCGTCCTGCTTTTTCAGGACATCGCCGTCATTCCCATGCTCGCCGTGCTGCCCTTGTTGGCGGTGGGCGGGGACGCAGGTGGGGAGCAAATCGGGGGCGGCCATGAAGCGGGTCATACTCTACTGGAAGGACTACCGGCCGGATGGCGGGCCGGCGCCACTTTGCTGGCGGTGGCCGCCGTCGTACTGGGCGGACGCTACCTGGTGCCACCGGTACTGCGGATCGTGGCCCGGGCCCGACAGCGGGAATTGCTAACGGGGGTAGCCCTGTTGTTGATCGTGGCGGTAGCGGTACTGATGACGGCGGTGGGGCTGAGTCCGGCACTCGGATCCTTCCTGGGCGGGGTGGTGCTCGCCAACAGCTACTACAAACACGAACTCGAAAGCGATCTGGAGCCCTTCAAGGGGCTGTTGCTTGGGCTATTTTTCATGGCCGTCGGGGCCTCCATCGATTTTGCCCTGATCGCCACCCAACCGGGACTGGTGGCGGGGCTGGTCGTGCTACTGGTGGCGCTGAAGGCCGGGATTCTCTTTGGGATCGGACGTGCGTTCGGCCTCGGGTTGGATCAAAATTTTCTTTTCGCGTTCGGACTGGCGCAGACGGGGGAGTTCGCCTTCGTGCTGCTGTCGCTTATTCAGCAGGAGGGGATTCTGCCGCGGGAAACCGTAGCCTTGCTGCTCGTCGTAGTGGCCGTGAGTATGGCGCTGACGCCGCTCATTATGTTGATCAACGAGCGCGTCCTCCAGCCCCGCTTCGGTACCCGGGAGCGGGTGGACGACCGGCCGGCGGACGCCATCGAAGAATTCCGCCGCATCATCATTGCCGGTTTCGGGGGCTTCGGAGCGGTGGTGGGGCGCTTCCTGGGGGCGAACGGGGTGCGGGCCACGATTCTGGATAACGATTCCGACCGGGTGGATCTGCTGCGCCGCATGGGCTTCGAGGTATACTACGGCGACGCCACCCGCTTCGACCTGCTAGAAACGGCCGGGGCCGCTACCGCCGAGGCGATCGTCATCGGGCTGCCGAGCCCGGAGCAGAACCTGGCTATCGTACAGACCGTCAAAAAGCACTTCCCCGACCTCCACCAGATCGTGCGCGCCTTCGACTACGAGGATACCTACCGGCTGCTGGATGAGGGGGTCCTGCACATCTTCCGCGACTCCCTCTACAGCGGGGTGGCGGCCGGGACGGAAACGTTGCGCTTACTCGGGCACCGGGCCTACCGCCTGGACCGCCACGCGAAACAGTTCCTCCGCCACGATCTACAGACCGTACATACCCTAGCCGCATTGCGCTTCGACGAGGACCGCTACGTCGATGCCGTGCGCGGCAGCGTGGAGGATATGGAGACGCAGTTGCGCTCGGACCTGGCCCCGGATAGCTACGTGCGGGATAGCGGGTGGGACTCGGAGTCGCTGCGGGCGGAGTACGGGGAGTAGTACAACGCGATTTGCAATCGCGCCAGTACAACGCGATTTGCAATCGCGCCAGGAAGCCGCGACTTGTAGTCGCGTGCTCCTGCCCGTATAGCCGCCCCCTTCGCGGTCATAGGCCGCATCGTGCTATCGCGACTGCAAGTCGCGTTAGCGGTGCCCGCAACCCATTTCCGGCTCCCGTGTTTCCTATCTTTGCGCCCCCTTAACCGATCGAGCCTTGAAGACTATCCGTAACTTTTGCGTCATCGCCCACATCGACCACGGCAAGAGTACGCTGTCGGACCGGCTGCTGGACTTCACCCAGTCCGTTAACGAGCGCGAGAAGATGGATCAGCAGCTCGACGATATGGACCTGGAGCGCGAGCGCGGCATCACCATCAAAAGCCACGCCATCCAGATGCACTACCCCCACACCGACGGGGAGATGTACACCTTCAACATGATCGACACCCCAGGCCACGTCGACTTCAGCTACGAGGTAAGCCGCTCGATCGCCGCCTGTGAGGGAGCGCTGCTGCTGGTGGACGCCACCCAGGGCATTCAGGCCCAGACGATCTCCAACCTCTTCCTGGCCCTGGAACACGACCTGGAGATCATCCCCGTGCTCAATAAAGTCGACATGGAGACCGCCATGATCGAAGAGATGGCCGACCAGATGATCGACCTGACGGGCT
>CAZKPE010000297.1:0-4593 GCA_964554545.1 uncultured Lewinella sp. | reverse complement strand
AGCTAGCTGACCATTGCAGCATAGTGGAGGGGGATCTCACCGACCCGGAGAGCCTACTGGATGCCCTGGAAGGGATCGATCGGGTCGTACACGCGGCGGCGGTGGTGTCCTACCAGTCCGGGGCGGCGGACCGGATGATGACCGTCAACGCCGGCGGCACGGCCAATCTGGTAAATATGATGCTGGAGGCCGGCTGCCGGCGGCTGGTGTACCTGAGCTCCGTGGCCGCCCTGAACCGGGTCGACGGGGGCCGCGCCGTGACCCTTGAAGATCGCTGGCCACTAGAGAAGCTGACCACGGCCTACGCCCGCTCCAAGTTCGCCGCCGAGCGGGAAGTGTGGCGCGGACAGGCCGAGGGGCTCTCCGTCGCCACGCTGTATCCGGCCATCGTACTCGGTGCGGGCGATTGGTCCGGGTCTAACACCCCGGCGATCTGGCGGCGGGTGAGTCAGGAGCGGCGTATTTACCCCCGGGGGAGTGCGGGCTTCGTAGATGTGCGCGACGTGGCCCGGGCCGTACTGGCGACGCTGGATCGCGACATTGACCGTGATCGCTTTCTACTCTGTTCCGCGAACCTCAGTTGGAAGGGACTGCTTACCGACATCGCCCGTTCCCTCGATTTGCGGCCACCGAGTTACGGCATGCCCGCCTGGCAATCGGCCATTTTCTGGCCCCTCAGTACCGGACTGGCCCGACTCACCGGCGCGGCACCCCTCATCACCCGCGAGAGCCACCGCAATCTGCAGGCCCGCTACCAGTACGACGGCAGCCACTACCCGGAGACTACCGGATTGGCTTACGTTCCACTCGAGCACACCGTTGCGGACACGAGTGCCGCCTTTCAGATGAGTCAGTCGCTGGGCAGCGGGCAGCCCCCGACCTACCTCCCCCTGCTCGGCGTTCAGTCCTAGCCGTGGTATCTTGAGCCCACCATCCGCCGCGTATGCCCACCTTCTTTGCTTCCGACTTCCACCTCGGGGTCGATGCCCGACTGAGCAGCCGGGAGCGGGAGCGGCGCATCGTGGCCTGGCTGGATCACTGCATAGCCGAACGGGCGGACGCGATCTACCTGGTCGGCGACCTCTTCGAATTCTGGTTCGAGTGGCGGCAGGTGGTCCCCCGGGGCTACGTCCGTTTTCTGGGTAAGCTAGCCGAGATCGCGGACCGCGGCATTCCCCTCCACGTCTTCACCGGCAACCACGATATGTGGATGCGCGACTACCTGGAACGGGAGGTCGGGGTAACGATGCACCGAAACCCCGTGGTACACGAGCTGCACGGCCACCGCGTACTGATCGGCCACGGCGACGGGCTGGGGCCGGGGGATGCCGGCTACAAACGCCTGAAGAAGGTCATCAACTCCGGCTGGGCGAAGTGGCTCTACGCCCGTCTGCATCCGAACCTCGCCATGCGGCTGGCGCTCTACTTCAGCACCAAGAGCCGCGATAGCCAGCCACCGGAGGACGAGTTTCTGGGCCCGGACCAAGAATGGCTGGTCGCCTACAGCGAGCGCAAACTGGCCGAAGATCCCACCCTGGACTACTGCATCTTCGGTCACCGCCATCTGGTGATCGACTACCGGCTGGCCAACGGGACGAGTCGCTACCTCAACCTGGGGGAGTGGATGTACGCCGAAAGTTACCTGCGACTGGACGGGGAGGGGGCCACCATCCTATCCTGGCAAAACTCCGCACCCGCGCACCGCCGACCACCCCTGCAAATCCGGGGAAAGGGCTAAAATGCGTACCTTCGTGGCCTGGAATGACCGCATTCCGATTGCCCCGTTGACCCGTGATGCCCTAACCCGATAGGCGACTAACCACCGCCGCACTAAACCGATTCGTTTTGTCGCTACAAGACCCTGAACTAACCACGACCGACCTGCGGAAACTGCCGGAGGCCGATCACGAGCGCGCCCTGCACGACTACTACGTCTGCCGGCTGAGCCGGGAACTCAGCAATATGATCCGTAAGGACGTGCTCAGCGGCCGCGCGAAATTCGGGGTGAGTGACGACGGCAAGGAACTCTACCAAGTGGCGATGGCGCGTGCCGTACGCGACGGCGACTGGCGGGCCGACTACTACCGGGGCCATACCCTGCTGCTCGCCCTCGATCTGGCCACTCCCGAACAGCTGCTGGCCCAGTTGTACTCCGACCCCGTTCACGACCCCTTCAGTGGTGGCCGGCAAATGGGGGGGCACTACGCCAGCCGAACGATCGACGAGGCGGGAGAGTGGGTGGATGCCACCCAGCAGTTCAACCTCAGTAGCGCGACCTCGCCGACGGCCGGACAGATGGCCCGAGGGCTAGGACTGGCCTTCGCCTCCAAGGTATACCGGGAGGGGGGTGACCTGCCCGAGGAGCTCCACTCCCGCAATGGTAACGAGATCGCCTGGACGGAGATCGGGGATGCCTCCACCTCCGAGGGCGTCTTTTGGGAGACCATGAATGCCGCTGGCGTACTGGGCGTTCCCATGATTTGCACCGTAGTCGATGATGGCTACGGGATTAGTGTGCCGGTAGATCTACAGACCACCAAAGGCAGTATCAGTCAGGCGGCAGCCGGATTACAGCGGGAGGGCGACGGCAACGGCATTGATATCTACCACGTAAAGGGCTGGGACTATCCCGCCCTGCTGGACGTTTACCCCCGGGTAGCCCGGGAGGTGCGGCGGGTGCACCGGGCGGCGCTGATCCACGTCAGTGAACTGACCCAGCCGAACGGACACAGTACCAGCGGCAGCCACGAACGCTATAAGCCCAAAGAACGGCTGGAATGGGAGAAGGAGTGGGACTGCATTGCCCAGTTCCGCCACTACCTCATCGCCACCAACGTAGCCGACGCCGACGAGCTGGACCGCATCGATGTCCGCGCGAAGAAAGAGATCGCCGCCGCCCGCAAGACCGCCTGGGAGCGACTGAATGCACCCCGCAAATCGACGAAAGACGCCCTGCTGAAACGCGTCGATGGAATGGAAGATGCTTCCGGCCAGATCGGTGAGTTTACCGCGAAACTGCGTTCGACCGGCCAGCCGACCCTGTCGGAGGCCATCGACCTGGTCCGGCGACTGGCCTACCGGATGGGCGATGAACTGCCCCGGGAACTGACCGACTGGTTGCGGGAGGCCCGGCGTACCCTGAACGAGCAGATCGGCAGTCAGCTGCTTAGCGACACGCCCCGCTCCCCCCTGCGACTGGGGCCGGTTGCCGCGGAGTACCGGGAGGAGAACAAGCCTATCCCCGGCTACGAGATCCTGCAGCATTACTTCGCCGCCAAGTTCGAACAGCGGCCGGAGCTTTTCGCTTTCGGGGAAGACGTCGGGGAGATCGGGGACGTCAACCAGGGTTTTGCCGGGCTGCAGGACCGCTTCGGCCGCCACCGCGTTTTCGATACCGGGATTCGCGAATGGACCATCGTCGGCCAGGCCATGGGCATGTCGATGCGCGGGCTGCGGCCGATCGCCGAGATTCAGTACCTGGACTACATCTTCTACGCCCTGCCTATGCTGACCGACGACGTGGCGACCCTGCGTTGGCGCACAGCCGGTATGCAGGCCGCCCCGGTCATCATCCGCACCCGGGGGCACCGCCTGGAGGGGGTCTGGCACAGCGGTAGCTACCTGGCCCCCCTGGTAGGGAGTCTACGCGGCATGCACGTGTGCGTACCCCGCAATATGGTGCAGGCGGCCGGCATGTACAATACCCTGCTGGACGGCGACGACCCGGCCCTGGTGATCGAGGTGCTCAACGCCTACCGGCTGCGGGAAGCCGAACCGACCAATCTGCTGGACTTCCGCGTGCCCCTGGGCGTCCCCGAGCGGCTGCGGGAGGGCAGCGACCTGACCCTGGTCACCTACGGGGCCTGCGTACGGGTCTGCCTGGAAGCCGCCGAGCTCCTCGCCGAACGGGGAATCGAAGCGGAGGTCGTAGACGTACAAACGCTGCTCCCCTTCGACCTGGAGCACCGCATCCGCCATTTCCTGACCAAGACCAACCGCCTCCTCATCGTCGACGAAGACGTCCCCGGCGGCACCTCCGCCTACCTGGAACGGGAGATCATCGAGGGGCAAAAAGCCTTTGAACTGCTGGACGCGCCGGTGCGTACGATCACGGCTTCCATTCACCGCCCGGCCTACGCCGATGACGGGAATTACGTCAGCAAGCCACAGGTGATGGATGTGGTGGAGGGGGTGGTTGGGTTGTTGAATTACTGAATGGTTGAGTGGTTGGCGGCTCTGCCCATCGCTTCGCTCTTCGTGTGCCAACAACCCAACAACCCAACAACCCAACAACCCAACAACCCAACAACCCAACAATTACCGTATCCACCCCTTCCCCCTAGCATACCCCGCTGCCTCCTCGTACGTTCCCACCAGTTTCACTTCGATATCGCTAATGTCTTCGATCAGGCCCTCGATGCGCTGGGCGCGTTCCTCGTGGCGGACATCGCGGATGAAGATGCACTTGATGCGGCCAGGGTTATTGCGGGCGGCCTCCAGGTAGATGTCGGTGTCGTGCTCGCCGCTGTCGCCGAGGAGGATGAAAGGGAGGTGGGGGTAGGTGGAGAGGATCTTATCGACCATATCCGCCTT
>CAZKPE010000296.1:0-4614 GCA_964554545.1 uncultured Lewinella sp. | reverse complement strand
ATGTAGAATTGAGAATTTATGATTTAGGAGTGACGGAGTGGACCAACTGACCAGAGTATGCGCTGTTTTAATTGTATGAAGTATCTCGCCTATCTTCCTCTCTTTTTGCTTGTCGCCTGTCAGGAACACGATCATGCGAATGGGGTCGACCCGGAGCACGCGGAAGCCTACCATCGCCATCACCCGGTAGATGAGGAGACGGGGCTGATTCTGGTGGATAGTCTGGGATATCCGGGCAATCATCCCTTCGATCCGGAGACTGGGGTGGTCAGTCCGGAACCGGTGCGGGACTGGGAATATGTGGATCAATCCAAGCGGCCTTTCGGTACCGACGATCTGCGGGGGAAGGTGTACGTCGCCGACTTCTTCTTCACCTCCTGCCCGACGATCTGCCCGAAGGTGAAGAGCCAGATGCTACGGCTGGAGGAACGCTTCGGCGACCACCCGGACTTTCAACTCGTAAGCTTCACCGTCGACCCCAAGCGGGATACGCCCGAAAAAATGACGGAGTACGCCGCTAAGCTCGGTATCGAGGATATGGACCGCTGGCGCTTCATCCACGGTGACCGCTTCGAGATCTATGATCTGGACGAGGATTACCTTAGCATCGCAACCGAAAATAGCTCGGCACCCGGTGGTTTTGACCACAGCGGCTATATCGTGCTGGTGGACCGGGAGGGCTACGTGCGGGCCTACGCCAGCGGATTGGTCGAGGAAGAGGTGAACCATTTGATGGAGGATATTGAGAAACTACTCCAGCAGCCGGCGAAATAATCAGGCCAGTTGCCGGAGTTCCCGCCAGAGATTTTCGCGGGCGGCTGCTTCGTAGGCGGATCGCCCATGCTCGGTCTGATATATATGGGGGCGGTCGAGCAGGGCGGTGAGAACGCGGGTGCGCTCCTTGCGGTAGACGAAGCCGGGTACCATCCAGTATTCCTTGCGAATTGCGGCGGCGTAGCGGTCGTAGTCCGCGGCGGGCCGGGCCAGTACCGCCAGGTCCAGATCGATCAGTAGGCCGGTGTCGGGCGGGTCCTTTTCTTGAAGTTGGTGATGCTTGGTGGCCAGGATGAGGCGGCGACAATTATGGATTCGCTCATCCGAAAGCCCGGTGTTCCGGCGAAGTAGCTTGGTGGCCGACTGGGCGCTACGTTCCTCGTTGTTACTGCGGGTGGGTTTGTACACGATGTCGTGGTACACCAGGGCGATGCCGAAGATGAGTGGGTCCTGGGGTTTGATTCCCTGTTTCCGGAACCCCCCTAGATGCATCAGCATCTCGTTCAGATGGGAGAGGTTGTGGTAGGCCCGACCGGCATAGGCGCGCTTGACGTTATTCCAGACCGGGGGGGCGGTAGGTAGCTGCTGCCGCAAATCGGTAAAAAATTCCTCAATCACGGCGAATGGGTTAATTGGGTCCGCACGGCATCCTACCTTTGCGGCCGGTACGAAATTAACACTATGGCGACGAAAATCGACGAAGGTTTACGGCAGCGCATCCTGCAGTTCATCAATGAGGCCCTGGCGGAGGATGTAGGGGCGGGCGACTTCACCAGTGAGGCGACCATTCCCGAGCACAAGCGGAACACGGCCAGGCTGCTCGTGAAGGACGTCGGTATACTGGCCGGCGTCGAGGTAGCCCGGATGATCTTCAGCGCCGTTGATCCTACCATGAAGTTCGATCAGCGGATGCAGGATGGGGAAGCCATGCACGAGGGGGATATCGCCTTCTACGTGACTTGCAATTCCCGCGCCCTGCTGCAGGCCGAGCGCCTCGTACTCAATACCATGCAGCGCATGAGCGGTATCGCCACCCTGGCTAACCGCTACGCCTTCGAGGTCGAGGACCTGCCGGTAAAGGTGCTCGACACCCGGAAGACCACACCCAATCTCCGCTTCCTGGAGAAGTGGGCCGTTCGCCTGGGCGGGGCACAGAACTACCGCGATGGGCTTTACGACCGCATCATGATCAAGGATAACCACGTAGACGCCGCCGGCAGCCTGACCAAAGCTATCGAGGGGGTGCAGGAGTTTTTCCGGGAGAACGCCATGGAGCTACCCATCACCGTGGAAGTGCGTAACCTCGTGGAGTTGATGGAGGTACTGGAGGTCGGGCAGGTGGACCGTATCATGCTCGACAATTTCGAGACCCCCCTCCTCCGGGAGGCGGTGGCACACGTCGATGGCCGCTACGAGACGGAGGCCAGTGGCGGAATCACCCTGGAATGCATCCGACAGGTAGCGGAAACCGGGGTCGATTTCATTTCAGTAGGTGCCCTGACCCACTCCGCGGTGAGCCTCGATCTGAGCTTGAAGGTGATTGATTAGGGCAAAGCCAAGATATCGGGAACGAAAAAGGCCGGCACCCTCCTCCCCCGTTGGGAAGTAGCATGCCGGCCGTGGCCCCGCTCACTAATACGCGTGGAAAAGACGCACTGATTCCTCTAAGTGATGCCACAGTTATCCGGTGGCGGGGCGTCATGGTGTTGCAAACGTGTCCCTCTCCGATCCCCGGGTGAAGGGATGGAAATGGTGAAAAATCGGTACGCTAGAAGGGCAGATCCTCAACGGGAGTGAGGGTCTTCTTCGAGCTGGCCTTGCGCGTCCGCCGCTTGCTCGTCTTGGCGGGAGCCGGAGCGGGTTCGGCGGCGACCATATCGGCGGGTTCCGCCTGCTGGTAGGCCGTTTCGCCCTGCTCCTGACTGCGGCCGCCGAGAAACTGGAAGCCGTCGAGGATGATCTCGGCGTCGGTGCGGGTCTGGTTGTTACTGTCCGTCCACTTGTTGTAGCGCAGCGTACCGGTGACGGCGATCTTGGAGCCCTTGTCCAGGTAGCGCTCCAGTACGTCGACCACCTTGCCGAAAGCCTTGACCTTGTGCCAGTCCGTACGCTTGACCTTTTCACCATCGCGGTTGCGGTAGCTTTCGTTGGTGGCCAGGCTGAACTCGACCAGCCGGGTACCGCTCGGTAGGGTCTTGACGGTAGGCTTCTGTCCGAGGTTACCAATAAGGGTGATGTGATTGCATACTTGCATGAGAAAAAAATTGGTATGCGCCGGGTCCGTGTCGCGGAATTAATGGACCCGGGCATGGGTGAAAGAATAGCCGCCGGCCGGTCGTACGGAAAGCAGCAACTGCACTTCCGATCGGTGACGATGCAAATATGGAGGGAGGGAAAAGCGATACTCGTCAATTATTCAGATACTTTCGTATACTTACGAATACAAACGTATAAATACGATTATATTTCGTTTAATACATTGATTTTCAATAGGTTATGTTATATCAGGTGCACTAAATTTTTTCGTCCTTTTTGTTGATCGAGCTTCATCACACCTGCGCGCCGCCGCCCCCCGCGCCGGGTCGCCACTGAAAAAGGGGGTGAGTGTTGTAACGCGTCAAAGTGGTTCACCCATAAAGGGTAAAACAAGCACCATGCACTCCTCCCGCCAATTCTTCTTCCTCCTGCCCGCCCTGCTCGTCTTCAGCATGGGCTGCGAACAGATCGACGACCTTTCCGGCGGTGCCGACACCCCGACGGTCACCTACCCCAGCACTACTCTGGAGGCGACCTTCTACCAAGCTGGTAGCTCCTCCGCCCCGACCCTGGCCTGGAACGGCGACCAGGGCACCATCACGCTCGGTGGCACCCCGGTAGAGGGACTCAGCGTCAACTCCACTACCGGCCAGCTGCAGTGGACCAAACTGCTGCCCCCCGGCACCCACCAGGTGGACGTGATCGTGAGTAACAGCGAGGGGCAGGTCGTGGTGCCGATGACGGTTGAGAACCCCTTGGCAGGTACGTTCACTGGTACCTATAGCAATACGGACTATTTCTCCTTCGACCTCAACGCGGACGGTACGGTCGCGGTACGTGCGAATAATGCCAGCATTCCCGACGAAGCCACCGGAACGTGGACGCTGGACGGTGATGAGGTCAAAGCCGTCTATACCTACGATGGCGACTACAGTTATTCCTTTGGTGGTACTCTAGGGCAGACGGCCACCAAGGCTTCCATCATGGGTAAGTGGTACTACGACGATAGCTTCGACGCGGCCCAGGAAGGGGGAAGCGTTGAGGTAGACTACGAGTAACCCCCGCAAACAAATCGCGCGCGCCCGCTGCTCTGCATGATATGCGCGATTTCCCCATCCACTCCGTCCTCGCCCGCTGCGCCGAAGCCGTTGCCGATAAGCCCCCCGCCGCCATGTTTGGCCTCCGCGACGAAGGCTACGGTAGCCTCTACGAGCAGCTCATCAGCAGCCTGATCAGCGTGCGGACCTACGACGAGACGAGCACGGAAGTCAGTCGCCGCCTCTTCGCCCGCGCCCGCACGCCCCAAGCAATGATCGGATTGGAGCGGGAAGAGCTGATCGCCCTCATCGCCGAAGCCACGTTCGCCCCCGCCAAGGCCGACCAGATCCTCACCATCAGCCGCCAGATCGTCGAAGACCACGGCGGGGAAACGCCCGCGGAGTACGAGCAACTCATCGCCTTCAAGGGTGTCGGCCCGAAAGTTGCCAGCCTCGCCCTCGGTGTCGCCCTGAATCAACCCAATATCGCCGTCGACATCCACGTTCACCGCATCACGAATCGCTGGGGCTACGTCGCTACCGCCAA
>CAZKPE010000295.1:0-4638 GCA_964554545.1 uncultured Lewinella sp. | reverse complement strand
GTGATGACGAGCCGTTCGCGGTCGACGCTCATGCGGTTGCCGCGGCCGAAGTAGAGCCCGGCGGCGATCGCCAGACCAAGCAGACCCATTACGGGCCAGCGGTAGCGGCGGAAGAAAGAGGGCGATAAGGTGACTGTGCGATCCAAGGCCTAATGATGTTAGGTATATTACCCTAATGACATTAGGTAAACAATAGTTTGGCGGCAGTACGATTTATTTGAGAAAGAAGTGAGGCGCGGCGCGAGGAAACCCCGGGCATTGATCGTTCGCGCGTCATATTTCCGTCAGCCCCTGAACACGATGTGATAGTAATGCTATTAGCGTCAGTACATCAACCAGGCAGCACAATGCGCTACTTCCTTTTCCTTTTCCTTCTCATCCCAGCCGGCGTATTTGCTCAGAGCGAGGTTCTCGCGGACTTCCTCGATCTGGAGGCCGATCAGTACTTCGCCGACCGCGATAGCGCCTATGCCAACCCCTACCTTGGCCTAAAGAAATTGATCTACGGAAACAAGCGTTTCGCGGAGAACAAAGCCATTAGCCCCCGGCAGACGGATGAGGACCTGCGCAACACCAACCTCGGGCAGAAGCCGTTCGCGGTCATCATCGGCTGCGCTGACAGCCGGGTGCCGAACGAGATCATCTTCGACCAGGGCGTGGGCGACCTGTTCATCACCCGCACGGCCGGTCAGGTTATGGCCGAAGCCAGCTACGGCACCATTGAGTACGCCGTCAAGTTGCTGGGAACGAAGTTGGTCGTCGTGCTGGGGCATCAGTCCTGCGGTGCGGTCACCGCGGCCATCGACCGGCCGGAGGCTCCACCGGGCCACATCGTCACCCTCATCAATTCGATTAAGCCGGCCGCTCAGCGGGCCGCGAAGTTGGAGCCCGCTGCGGGAGAAACCAAGTTGGACGTAGCCATCCGGGAGAACGTACTTGAGCAGGTGAACCTGCTGCGTAACCTGGAACCGGTCATGAGTCGGATGTACGAGGCCGAGGAGATCCTCATCGTCGGGGCCGTTTACGACATCGAGTCCGGCAAGGTGGTCTTTCTCGAAGAGACCATTACCAGCTTACCGGGTTTCGTCTCCGCTAACGAGAATTGATGCTCAGATTCACGACCCTCACGCTGGCGATCGCCTTCCTGGCACTGTCTCCCCTTGTGCAACTATCGGCCCAGACGGTCGACGAAGATCAGCTCGGTGCCTGGTACATGTATTTCTACAATCACCGCTTCGGCGACGGCCCCTGGGGAGTGCAGGGCGATTTCCAGTTCCGCTTCTGGGAACCTACGGGCGACCTGGAGCAGATCCTGTTACGCTCCGGCCTTACCTACACTCCGGAGGATGCCGGCGTAACCTTCACGCTGGGCTACGCGAACATCACGACCGGAGAATTTGGTGAGAGCGACGCCACGGTTAACGAAAACCGGATTTATCAGGAAGCCCTGTTCGGGCAAACCTTGGGCAGCCGTTTTTTGATCACCCACCGGATGCGCTTCGAGCAGCGGTGGAACGAAGGCCAGGACCTGCGGACCCGCTACCGCTACATGCTCTTCGTCAACATCCCGCTCAACGCCACCGAACTGGCCCGAAAAACCGTCTACATCGCCCTGTATAACGAGCTATTCGTCAACGGAGAGCGCAGCATTGGCGGCGGGCGCGAGGTGGAACTATTCGACCGCAACCGGACCTACACCGGTCTGGGGTATAACATTCGGGATAACCTGCGGACCCAACTGGGCTGGATGCTGCAAACGACCGATAACTGGGCGAAGGGGCAGCTACAATTCAGCCTCCACCATAGCTGGTGATTCATGTTGATTGGGAAAATCGGGAATGCTGCACACAAATCCCCCTTTTCATCAGTTACGAAGGCAAGCCAATATGACTATGCGAATCATCATTCTACTCCTCCTTACTTTCCCCTTGTTCACTTGCGATAGTACGCCGGACGCCGCCGCCGAAGAGCGGATTGAAGAAACGACCGCCGATGCCGCAACCGTCGTAGAGGACACCGATGGCCTGGACCTGCTGCAACAAACCGCCGCCGCCGTAGAACGCGCCGGAGGGGACATCACCGCCTTCGAGCCCCGGCAGGCCACCAACAACATCAACGCCTGGATCACCAAGCTGGCCGACGTAGAGGGCGCCGACCCCATCATCGGCAACCTGGCCCTGCTGAAGGACGAGCTGATGCGCAGCCCCATTGACGGTCCCCGCGTTTCCGAACTGCTCGGCACTCTGGCGCAGAATACCCGTGAGGTGAGTGACCAGGCGATGGGACTATCCGCCCTGGCTGACGCCCTCCAGGCCGGTTCCGACCGGCTCGACGGCATGCGCGATGGACAATAAATCCGCCGGAGCTCCCCCCGAAGAGCCGCTGGAATCCGGCAATAAGGTCGCCGACAAAGCCGTCGAGACCTACAAGTGGTGGAACAACCTGGCCACCATCAACGCCGAAGATCCCTTCCTGGTCGGCGCGGCCAAGATCGGGATCCGTCTGCTCGGCATCATCGTCTTACTGGCCCTTTCCCCCCTCATCATACTGGGTTTGGTGGTGGCCTTCATCACCGTGCTATGAGCGTCCTGCGCAACCCCTGGTGGCTGCTGGCGGTGGTGGCCTTCCTCCTGCACCAACTGGCGCAGCGCGTTTTCGAATTGGCGGGCGGCCCCCTGGATAGCTACCTCGACCCTTTTCTGGCCACCCCCATCCTGCTGGGTCTCTGGCTGCTCGAACGCCGACTCATCTTCCGCCAGCGCCGCCTGACTGCTCTGGAGGTAGGCGTGGCTACGCTGATCCTGGCCGTCATCTTCGAGGAGGTTTTTCCCACCCTGAAAGAGGGCTTTCGTCAGGATGTGGTGGACTATGCCTTTTATGCTTTGGGGGGCGTGTATTTCTACTTCCTCATCAACCAAAAGAAGTAGACAACGAGCGGTTGCGCAGCAACCAATCCGTGTTAATCCGTGCACTAATCCGCGCTAAATCCGTGGTGAACAAAACGAGCGAAGCGAGCCAAACCGTACAACAATCCGCGTTTAATCTGCGCTAAAATCCGCGGTTATCTGCGGTGAGCCTGACCTCGGGCCGGAGCCCCCCTGACCAGAGTAGCTTATCTTTCCCAACGATCAATGCTCCCCCCATGCGGCTTCTCTACCTCTTGCTCCTCCTCCCCACCACCTTCCTCCCCGCCCAGTCCGACCCGCCCCGCCCTGAACACCCGCGCCCCCAGTTCGAGCGCGACCACTGGCAAAACCTCAACGGCTACTGGGACTTCGCCATCGACGCCGTCAACACCGGCAGTGAGAAGGGCTGGCTGACCGACCCAAGTGCTTTCGACCGCCAAATCCTGGTGCCCTACCCCCCGGAAAGCCGGCTGTCGGGCATCGAGCACAAGGACTTCATGGACGCCGTCTGGTACCGCCGCGACTTCAGCGTACCCGCCGACTGGCGGGGCGAGCGCGTCTTTATCCACTTCGGAGCCGCTGACTACAAAACCGAAGTCTGGGTCAACGACCGCGACGTCGGCACCCACTACGGCGGCAGTACCAGCTTCGAGTTCGAGATCACCGAGGCACTAAAGGATGGCGAGAATGAGATTGTCGTCAAATGTACCGACGATATCCGCTCCGGTAACCAACCCGCCGGCAAGCAGAGCGCCACTTACGCCAATGACGGCTGCTGCAAGTACACCCGCGTGACCGGCATCTGGCAGACCGTCTGGCTCGAAGCCCGACCCGAAAGCCACCTGACTACCGCTCGCGTCATTCCCGATCTGGATAACAGCCGCTTCAGCGTTCAGCCCACCTTCGATCGCCAGCAAATGGGGCAGCAGTTTCGGGCTACTTTGACGGACGCCGACGGCCGGGAAGTGGCCTCCCAGACCATCGTAGCCAACAACCACAACCTGCTTTTGCTGCCCCTGGACGACCCCCGCCCCTGGTCGCCCGACGACCCCCACCTCTACGGCCTCGACCTGGAATTATTGGACGCGGCCGGCGCGGTCATCGATCGGGTGGAGAGCTACGCCGGCCTCCGCAAGATCCACACGGAAGGGAATAAGATCTACCTGAACAACGAGCCCATCTTCCTGCGCTGGATCCTCGACCAGGGTTTCTACCCCGAGGGGGTATGGACCGCCCCTACCGACGAGGACCTCAAGCGAGACATCGAGCTCAGCATGGCGGCCGGCTTCAACGGGGCGCGGCTGCACGAAAAGATCTTCGAGGAGCGCGTCCACTACTGGGCCGATCGCCTGGGTTACCTGACCTCCGCCGAGTTTCCCGACTGGGGCATCCAGCGCACCTACCTGGAACCCGAGGCCGTGCTGAATATGCAGCGGGAGTGGCGGCAGAGCATGCAGCGCGACTGGAACCACCCCAGCATCATCATGTGGACGCCGATGAACGAAACCCACAGCGCTAAACGCGGACTGGAGGAATACGAGCGCGTCAACCGCGAGATGTATGCCCTGACCAAGGCGCTCGACCCCACCCGGCCGGTGAATACCGTGAGCGGCTTTCTCAACATCGTCACCGACATCTGGACGGTCCACGACTACAACCAGAACCCGGAAACGATGGCCGCCGACTACGCCCGCCTGCCCGATACCTCCCGTATCGTTTCCTGGGGGTGGTA
>CAZKPE010000294.1:0-4645 GCA_964554545.1 uncultured Lewinella sp. | reverse complement strand
GGGGGTGACCCGGCCGGCGGTTTCTTTTTCCTCACCCCCGGCCCATTTCCGCAATTGTATTCCTTCCCAACTGAAACAAATGCACCTCATCCGGCCCGTCGGCCAGCCGGATGCTGCGGGCGTAGGTGTAGAACTCGGCCAGCGGCAGGTCGCTCGACACCCCCATCCCCCCGTGCACCTGAATGGCCCGGTCGACCACCGTACAGGACATCCGCGGACAGACGATCTTGATCATGCCCACCAGGTCCTTCGCCGCCTTGATGCCGTGGCGGTCGATCCGGTCGGCGGCACTGAGCGTGAGCAGCCGCGCCTGCTCGATCTCGCAGCGGCTGAGTGCAATTTCCTGGCGGATGCTCGAGAACTTGGCCAGCGGTCGACCGAATGCAGTGCGCTCCCCCGCCCGCCGACACATCATCTCCAGGCTCCGCTGGGCCACGCCGATCAGGCGCATGCAGTGGTGAATGCGCCCCGGCCCCAGTCGGCCCTGGGCGATCTCGAAACCCCTCCCCTCCCCCAGCAGCAGATTACCAGCGGGCACCCGCACGTCCGTCAGGCTGATCTCGGCGTGGCCGTGGGGACTGTCGTAGGTACCGAAGGCGGTAAGGGGCCGCTCGATCTTCACGCCCGGTGCGTCGGCCGGCACCAGGATCATGCTCTGCTGGCGGTGGCGGTCGGCCGTGGGGTCGGTTTTGCCCATCACGACATACAGTTTGCAGTCGGGGTGCATCGCGCCGGTGCTCCACCACTTGCGGCCGTTGATTACGTATTCGTCGCCATCGCGCTCGATGCGGGTGGTGATGTTGGTGGCATCGCTGCTGGCTACGGCGGGCTCGGTCATGAGGAAAGCCGAGCGGATTTCGCCATCCAGTAACGGCTGCAGCCAGCGTTCCTGCTGCCCGGGGGTCCCGTACTTCGCCAGCACCTCCATATTACCGGTATCGGGGGCGTTGCAGTTGAAGACTTCGCTGGCCCAGGTCACCCGGCCCATGATTTCGGCCAGGGGGGCATATTCCAAGTTGGTGAGTCCGGGGCTATAGGGGGTATATTCATCGGGCAGAAACAGGTTCCACAGTCCGGCGGCGCGGGCCTTTTCCTTCAGTTCCTCCATCGCTGGGAAGGGCTGCCAGGGGTTTTGCTCGGTGAACCGGCGGTATTCGGCTTCCCGGGGGTAGATGTGTTCGGCCATGAAGTTGGTCAGGAGGGTGATATTTTCGCGGGTGGTGGAGCTGAAGTCGAAGTGCATGGGGGGAAGGTACGCTACTCTTTGTCCAGGAACGCTACCCGCCCGTTGTCCATATCATACACGGCACCAGCGATGCGAATTTCGCCATTGTCCTCCATATCTTTCAGGATGGGTCTGCGCTGACGGATTTGCTCCATGGTGTGACGCACGTTGCTTTCACAGGCCATGTGGACGAACTCCTCGTTCTTGGATATCCGGTCACCGGCGTACTCCACCCACGCCACACCTGGCTTAATGTCCTCCAACATGGTGGTGGTATTGCCGAGTTTCACGTCATCGACGGCAGCCTTGACCGCGCCACAGTGCTCGTGCCCTCACCAAAACGATCTTTGAGCCCGACACCTTACAGGCAAACTCCATACTGCCAAGCATATCCTCATTCACGAAGTTGCCGGCTACGCAAGCCACGAAGATGTCGCCGATACCGCGGTCATAAACGTCCTCAATGGGTACCCGGCTATCCACGCAGCTCAGTACAATAGCCTTCGGCGACGACGCTGGCCCCGCGTTACACAATCAGCGATCTGATGATCGGACTTACGGTGATGGCCATCGGCACCTCGGCCCCGGAGTTGGTCGTCAATATCCTGGCCGCCCTCATTTTGGGAGGACGCCTCATAGTGGATGCTGCAACCGATTTGGTCACGCTCTTCAGCGTCAGTCAGAAGGTGATTGGGCTGACCATCGTCGCGGCCGGCACCTCCCTGCCGGAACTGGTCATCCCGGTGGCCGCCGCCCGACGGGTAAATAGCGACGTGGCTATCGGTAACATGACTGGCTCGAATATCCTCAACGTCCTGCTGGTGTTGGGGCTGAGTGTAGTGGCCAGTCCGGTAGTGTACGCCCCGGCCTTCAACCTTGAACTGATTCTGCTGATCGGGGGAACCTACTGTTCTTCGCCGCCATGTTCACCAGTGAGTGGGGCCGGCTGGATCATTGGGAGGCCGGTCTGTTGCTGCTTGCATTTATGGGGTATTCGGGCCGGCTACTATCATCTACCGGAAAGGGAGATTCCGGGTGGAGGGATGCGGAAGACAGGTGTGGGCGGAGCGGGCCGGGTACATTGAGGTATGCATAATAATCGCATATTCATATCATTTATATGTTAAATTTTGCATTTTAGCCCCCTGTGTTATTAAATATGCTTTTTTGCGCATATATTTGACAATACACTTAAACCACTCACCATCCCACACTGCCATCTTTCTATAGATTATTCACTTTGTGTAATCATCTGTACTCAACCCTTCACACTTTTTGCATTGATAACTACCCTTAAGTAGGGGGTTTACGGTATAACCTCTAGGTTTTCAGTCAAAAAGTGTGGTATATAGACTGTGTTCGGCGACAGCTGGCCGGTAGTCTTTGAAGGCGCGTAGTGGCTATCGACACACCTATTGTTTTCATGGATCGCTAGAGCGGTTCACCTAAACTCCAAAATGAACTTCACTCCTTCCCCCGGTAGCAACTCCTGTAGAGGCCTATTTGCCCTGATCGGCGTATTGGTCGCGTCCGCCCTGTTTACCCAACCCGTAAACCGACTCACGGGTGACGTAGTGATGCCTTCACCTACAGCCGCTTCTTTAGGAAAGTATGTGGATGCGCCGGTTTCGCACAATACGGGTATCCCCAGCATCGGGGTACCCATTCATTCTCTCAGTAGCGGTCCCCTTAGTGTCTCCATTTCCCTCAATTATCACGCATCGGGAATCAAAGTCAGCGAACCAGCCAGCCGCGTAGGTATGGGCTGGAGCTTATCTTTGGGTGGTTTGATTACACGCGTTGTTCAGGGCATACCCGATGAGGAACCCTCATCCGTACCCGACAATCCAGGTTTACAGGCAGGGTGGTACTACTCTGGATGGGACCTTGACTTTGGCGTCGATGATCATCAATCACGGCACGCGGACAGGGAAATTCTTCAAGCCCTAGATGGTGACCGGGATACAGAACCCGACATCTTTACCTTCAATTTTGCTGGCTATACCGGCAAATTTGCGTTTGAATCAATTGCGCAAGGAAACAAAAAAAAACGACCATTCCAGAACAGGATCTAAAAATCATACCGCGGTTCAGCTCCAACTCTGATCAAGAATTAGTTGAATTTACCATTATCATACCAGACGGTACAAAATATACGTTTGGTGGCACGAATGCCGTTGAGTACTCACCTCCCGTAGCGGATGGAATTGAGCTTAATACTAGTTTTCCAACTACCTGGTATGTCTCGAAGATAACGTCGGCCGACGGGTCATACGATATACAATTTACTTATGAAGATGAATATTATCGATTCAAAGCACCGGCTAGTTCATCCGAAATAATAGGTTATTCCGATTGTGATGGTTCTACAATGAGAACCACCTACAGTGCGCACTATCATAATTCGGAAAATAGAGAGTACAACTGGATTCATATTCTTGGCAAACGCCTAAAAACTGTAGTAGCTCGTTCGGGCACGATCGAGTTTGAATATCTGGATGAAAGACTAGACCTCCAGCGCCATCCCAACTATCATAGTGGCAATGTATCAGATGATATAGCGCCTAAGTCGCTTAACGGAATAAAAATCAGTTCAGGTACACACTGTAAGCGGTGGCGACTGTCCTATGACTACTTCGAGGATAACAGTGTAGGAAGCGCACCCCACGGAAAACGGTTGCAACTTACCCAGGTTCAGGAACAAGATTGCTCGGGCTCCACACTTATTCCCCCTCATTCTTTTACTTATGACCGTTCCATGGGAAGTCAGACAGGCCCGATCTATCTACCACATCGGTTGAGTAAACGCGTAGATCATTGGGGGTTCTTTAATAACGCTTCCCAGAATGACAACCTCATCGTACTCGTCCCGGAAGGAACTACTCTGGACCTCTTTGGGGATGAGAAAACTTATGGGGAGGCAAACCGAAGTAGTTCTGAGGCGACTAAACAGGGGATGCTTACCAAACACACCTATCCTACCGGGGGCTTTACAAGCTATGAATATGAATTGAATACCGTACCCGAAAAATTGTACAGTGACCCCGTTGATAAATTTACAATTACGAATTGTACGGATGCCACGGTAGCTGACTGCTGTGACCATCTAACCCCATCACAGCAGATGATCGCTTTAACTGCTTCTGAACGCGACAAGGCTCAGATCCTGCTACAACTCTTTGATGTATGAGACCACCTCGAACAGGAGACTTGCACCTCAAGCCTTGTCTACGACATGCGGATCGAAGTAAGAGTCTACCGAAGTTCCGATAACTTTTATATCGGAATGGCAGTTCACGAACACCGAATCGACCGTAACGATCCGGATTTCCGTTGGTCATCGGAAGAGGTTATTAACCTTGACAACTTAGAAATAAACGGTCCTATTAGTCCCGATATCGACTACCGCTATGAAATATT
>CAZKPE010000293.1:0-4656 GCA_964554545.1 uncultured Lewinella sp. | reverse complement strand
CGTCGGTCGGCCCCTCCACCCCGCAGTTCCAGCTGTCGTTGTGGCTCTCGCCGTCGCGGTTGTTCTCGCCGTTGGCTTCGTTGTGCTTTTCATTGTAGCTGTAGAGGTCGCGCAGGGTGAAGCCATCGTGGGCGGTCACGAAGTTTATGCTGGCGGCGGGTCGGCGACCGCTGAGTTCGTAGAGGTCGCTGCTGCCAGTCAGCCGGTAAGCCAAGTCGGCTACCCCGTGGCTTTCCCCCTTCCAGAACTCCCGCACGCTGTCGCGGTACTTGCCGTTCCACTCCGACCACAGCACCGGGAAGGCCCCGACCTGGTAGCCACCGGGGCCCACGTCCCAGGGTTCGGCGATCAACTTGACCTGACTGATGATGGGGTCCTGGTGAATGGTATCCAGGAAGGTGCTCAGCTTACCGACTTCGTAAAGTCCCCGGGCCAGAGCGCTCGCCAGATCGAAACGGAAGCCGTCGACGTGCATCTCCGTAACCCAGTAGCGCAGGCTGTCCATGACCAACTGCAGCGAGCGGTTATGGAGCATATTGACCGTGTTGCCGGTGCCGGTGTAGTCCATGTAGAACTGCTTGTCCCCCTCCACCAGCCGG
The DNA here is from genome assembly GCA_964554545.1 of uncultured Lewinella sp. Taxonomy (GTDB): domain Bacteria; phylum Bacteroidota; class Bacteroidia; order Chitinophagales; family Saprospiraceae; genus Neolewinella. The sequence goes on along the minus strand of CAZKPE010000293.1, from coordinate 4,057 downwards.
TAGTAGGCCTGGTTGTCGAGCCCCTTCATACCGAGCATGGGGCCGAAGTGGTTGCCCTCGGCGGTGTGGTTATAGACCACGTCGAGGATCACTTCCAGGCCGGCCTTGTGCAGCGCCTTGACCATATCCTTGAACTCGCTCACCTGCTCGCCGGCCCGTCCACTTGCGGCGTAGTCGGCATGGGGGGCGAAGAAGCTCTGGGAATTGTAGCCCCAGTAGTTGCGTAAGCCCTTATCTACCAAATGGCTGTCCTGAACGAAGTGGTGGATCGGCATCAGCTCGACGGCCGTTACGCCGAGGTTCTTCAGGTACTCGATGGTGACCGGGTGGGCCAGTCCGGCGTAGGTTCCCCGCAGTTCCTCGGGGATGTCCGGGTGCTGTTGGGTCAGCCCCTTCACGTGCATCTCGTAGATGACCGTTTCGTGCATCGGCCGTTCCAGTAGCCGGTCGCCTTCCCAGTCGTAGCTGGTGTCAATCACGACCCCTTTGGTGATATAGGGGGCCGAATCCTGCTTATCCATCTTCAGGTAGCGCTCGGGGTCCTTATCCTTGATGGGGTACGGGAACACCGCGGGGTGCCAGTCGATGGTGCCGTCGATCGCCTTCGTGTAGGGGTCGATCAGCAGCTTATTCGGGTTGAAGAGGTTCCCCTCCTTGGGGTTCCACTCGCCGTAGGCCCGGTAACCGTAGCGCCAGCCCGTCTCTAGGTTGGGAATGAAGCAGTGCCACACCTGGTCCGTTTGCTCCATCAGTTGGATGCAGTACTCCTGCTCGTCCGGCGTTTCCCGGCGGAAGAGGCAAAGGTCCATCCGCGTGGCCCGCTCGCTGAAGACGGCGAAGTTGACCCCCTCGGGCGACCAGGTGGCGCCCAGCGGATAGGGCCGGCCGGGCCAGACCTCGATGTCGTTGAATTTGCCGTAGGCGTGCTTCTTTTGCTGTTTGGCGATCGGTTGCTCAGTCGTCATATATCGTTGCGGTTCGCCACTAGATGGCGGTAGGTCAGGGTTGCAGGGTATAACGGGGGAAAGGCTTACTTTGTTAGCTATTTGCTTAATAGCTTCCCCCGGCCAGCATCACGAGCGTGCAGCCGGTTACCACCTCGATGTCGTTCTCCCGGGCCAGTTTCATCAGTTCGGCGTTCTCCGTACCGGGGTTGAAAATGATCCGGCGGGGGGCTACCCGCAGGAGCCAGTCGTAGTACGCCGGCTGGTGCCGGGGGCCAACGTAGAGCGTCACCGTGTCCACCTCCGGCACGTCAGGCTTTCCGTTCAGAATCTCTTTCCCCTGCACCCTCCCCTGCTTGATGCCCACGGGGATAATCTCGTGCCCCCGCGCCACGAGGCGTTCGGCGGCGATGTGGGCGTAGCGGGCGGGGTTGGGGGTGGCCCCGAGGATGAGGGTGGGTTTCATGGTTGGTTTTTCGGGTTGGCAAAGATAGGGTGCAGCGATGGCCCCGGTTGAGGCTATGCAGGCCGAGCTGCCGGCGGGAGCCACGGCTATGGTGGTGACTCTCCGCCTCGAACCGTACTTCCGCGTTCAGTAAAAACGGGATAGTAGCGCACTTATCAGTTCCAAATCAGGTGAAAGAAAAATTAGCAGGGACCGCCCAATAGCCAGCCCCCGTCAATGCCGCCGCAAATAGCGCCGTCACTGCGTGGGCCTCCTCATTGGGCGAGGGAAGTTTGAAAGTTAAATTTCTACAAGATCAATCACTGAACTCGACGTAATTTTTCTAATCCTGAAAGATGTATGATTTGTAAAAGCGTGAAGATATTCGCTATCCTCTTTAGCTACTAACTTACTAGTGAACTGCAACTTAGAGTATGGTATCTGCTCATGATAAACTACAGTATCCTGCCTCGTTAAAATTATCATGTAATTATCACTATTAACCATAGGTTGTGATTGATACTTGAATATTTCATCGATAATTCTCCCTGGAGTACCATCGTTCACTACGTACATAGTATCCCACTTAACCCGATCATAATCTCGAAGATCTACAGTACATGGGTCTAATTTGTCCAAGCAATTTGTCAAAAAATGAGTCAAGCTTTTTTCATTCAATACACCACAACTAGCTGTGAAGTATAAAAGAATTACTAAAAACACAGGATTCAATTGCGGTTTAATCATACTCTCCAAATCTTGTATAACTACTGCTGTTCATCCTCTCTCTTTGCTCCTGCTTCCTCTGTTCACTAGCATTCATTCCATGCTGATCAAGAGAAAGTATAGCTTGAACAGCTTCGAGCAACTGACTTGAGGATATCGTTGACTTACCAACAGAAAAGGTTCCGTCTTCGTTCCTACTTATAGTGTAGAGACCATCTGTTGCAAAAATCTCGAGAGCCGAAATAGCAAAGTCTTTCCCACTTGCGCCAGGCATACTCTTCCCGAGTTCTCTACCAATGACATTATTATTTAGGTCTGCGGCCTGATCAGCTTTTTCCCTAGTATCAAATGATTGAGATACATCAGCATTAGATGGTGAAGATCCGTTCTCATGTGCGTTACCAACGTCAACTGCCACATCTTCCCCTAGTTCTGAGGTAATCATAGCTTGCCATGTTACATGACGAACTGCGTTTGAGTTTACGGTAGATCTTCTACCTAGTCTCATAGAAGTAGAAGAAATGTTCCTTGAATTTTTCAGGGGGAGTCCGACAGTCGCGGAATTCACGGGATGAGTAATCATGTAGAACAAAGTTCTGTTGATAGAAGGATCGCTGGCACTTTGACTATTTGAAGGGTACCTAGAGGAATTAGTGCTGGTAGGGTCGGGCTTTACCTTTTGCAGCCCGTGTAAATCAATATGAGCTATAGGCTCATTTTCCGCATAGTTATAAGTCGATACGTGCGGGAACTGATCGCTGATCGGGTCGACCCCGGTAAAGCGGCCTATCGTGGGATCATAGTAGCGGAAGCCGTAGGCGTATAATCCAGTCTCTGGTGATAGCTCCTTGCCGTTATAGCGGTAACACCCCAGCCCCTCAATACTTAACATACCCCACATCCAAACTCAGCAGCACATTGCCCACCGAAGCCAGCGCCGCCGTATGCGCCCGGTCCAACTCTTCCGGGAGGGGGTACTCGCCGGTAGCCAGTAGCGCACGGGCCGCCGCCTCGTCCGCCCGGTAGCGATCCAACTCGTCAGTGTAGAGGCTGCGGAGCTGGTCCAGGTCGGCCTCCTCGGCGCGGCGGCCGGTCACCAGGCGGTAGGCCCGCCGTAACTGATCATCGGCCTCCCCGCCGGCTTCCACCTGTACCCGCTGAGCCAGCACCCGGGCCGCCTCTACGAACTGGGGGTCATTGAGTAGATTCAGCGCCTGCAGGGGTGTATTCGTCTCCGCTCGCTGTACGATACATACGTCCCGCCCCGTCGCGTCGAAGGTAGTCAGGAAGGGCGGCGGCGAGGTGCGCCGGATAAAGGTGTACAGCGTACGGCGGTAGAGGGAGTCGCCGTGATCCTGGACGTAGTGCAGTAGTTTCTTACTGAAGTTCAGTTTTTCAAACCACAGTCCCGGCGGTTGGTAAGGCTTCACGCTCTCCCCACCCACCGCGGGGTCCAGTAGCCCACTCGCCGCCAGCGCATTGTCGCGGATCATCTCGGCCGGCAGGCGATGACGCGCCCCCCGGGCCAGCAGCAGGTTGTCGGGGTCGAGCCGCCGCTGTTCCTCCGTAGGCGTACTACTGCGCCGGTAGGTATCGGAAAGAACGATGAGCCGAATGAGCTCCCGCACGTCCCAGTCTTTTTGCAACCGCCAAGCGAGGTAGTCCAAAAGCAACGGATGGGTCGGCAAACTCCCCTGGCTACCGAAATCATGCGGCGTCGTCACCAGCCCCTGCCCGAAAAAGAGCTGCCAGTAGCGATTGACGATGACGCGGCTGGTTAGCGGATTATCAGGTGACAGCAGCCAATCCGCCAGCCCGAGCCGGTTTTGGGTGTAGTCGGCCGACCACGGCAATATGGCCTCCGGCGTCCGTAAGTCGACCTCCCGACCCGGCATATCGTAAGCGCCCCGTTGCAGAATATGGGTTTTCCGCGGGTGGCGTG
>CAZKPE010000292.1:0-4662 GCA_964554545.1 uncultured Lewinella sp. | reverse complement strand
AAGCTACACTAAAGGATATAGATAACGAATGTTCATCCCCCTCAGGTCGAGGAGCACCGCTCCGAGTGAAAAGCGGCAGACCCAAATAGTAACCCCACGAGCGCAGCGAGCATCCCCCCCGCGGCAGCAAATCGCCCCTCAACTATCAAGAATCGAGAATCACCAATCCGAGCAGCAAAGCCGCGAAGTAGCCCGTAGGGGAATCGAACCCCTCTTACCAGGATGAAAACCTGGCGTCCTAGCCGATAGACGAACGGGCCGGGGGAGGATTGGCGATATACGATTGTTGATTGGCGAGGACTGATTCGCGGCTCAGCTCGCTTTGCTCGTATGCTGTCACATATGGCGACGCAACGAGCGCCAGCGAGCAGAGACATGCGGAGCAAATCGCCCCTCAAGAATCGAAAATCAAATATCGCCAATCCGAGGCGCAACGCGCCGAGTAGCCCGTAGGGGAATCGAACCCCTCTTACCAGGATGAAAACCTGGCGTCCTAACCGATAGACGAACGGGCCGTTTTAAGCCAGCATTCTGGCCTTAGCGAGTGCAAAGATAAGGGGGATCGGGAAAATCGCAAACCCGCGGGGAAAAATATTGCTCAGGAGGTCGAGCCGTCCGCCGCGCTCCGCTTCCCCATGCTACGCCGCAGCTGTTCCAGCCGGTCGCGCAGGTCCTGAGTTTGCGAGGTCTTGTCGGTATGGACGGCGTTGTTGCTCAGCTCCACGATAGTGTCCAGTTCGATACCATCCTGCTCGATACTAAAGCGCGTTTCCTCCACCGCTGCCTCATCGTCGAAGTTGGTTTGCCTCAACTCCCGTAACTCCCGCCGCCGCGCGGAGATACTTTCCACCAACCGGTGCCGCGCCAGCAGTTCCTTGAGCTGTTCGGCGCAGTCGGCGAAGAAGCTGGCCTTAGCGTGGCGCAGGCTGAACTCCGCTTCCAACTCCCCGATCAACTTCTCGGCCCGGGCCGTCTCCGCGGCATCACCTACCGGATTACGCGCCAGATCGTCGCGCAGCGTGGCGATACTCCGCAAAATCCGCTCGCCCTCGTCCCGGAAGCGCTCTTCCCGCTCCCGACAGTCGGTCAGCCGGCTGTGCACCCGCACGGCAAACTCAGTCTCTTTTGACCGCTCGCCCTTCCCCCACAGCCCCCCGCTAAACAGCTTTCCACCCAGCAGAAAGAAACCAACGGTGGCACCGACCGCGAACGCCATGAAGGCCATTGGTGGGTACACCCGTAGCAATAACAGCAAACTGAGAACGATCAGGCCGCCAATCAGCAGCAATCGGGTGGTGTCGGGGCCGTCTTCCGGTTTCATACTGGACAAACTGATTTAAGCGGTCGGTAGTTGCGTACTATTCGTATAATTGCCAGCGGCCGCAGTACCTCTACTCCGCCCAAGATAACCTCCCCCCTCCATGATCGCTGCCATCATTGTCTGTTTTGTCATCGGATATATCGTAATCGTTTTCGAGCATCCCTTACGGCTGGATAAGACGGTACCCGCCCTCCTCATGGGCGCCATCTGCTGGGCCCTGCTCAGTCTGGGCTTCAACTCCGGGGCAATCGAGATCATTAACACCGAAGGCGAGATATTCAATATGTTCAACAGCCTCCACGGCGATGCCCTGGAGGTCGGCCACGCCGGCGCCCACGAGGAAGCGGAGGAAGGATTGGTCGGCACCCTGCTCCACCACCTCGGCAAAACGGCGGAGATTCTCATCTTCCTCATCGGGGCCATGACGATCGTCGAAATCGTCGACCTCCACCGCGGCTTCGACGTCCTAAAAAGCTGGGTCAATACCCGCTCCCGCAAGAAGTTGCTCTGGATTATGGGGGGCCTTGGCTTCATCCTCTCGGCCATCATCGACAACCTCACGGCTACCATCGTACTGGTTACGCTGCTCCGAAAACTGGTACCCGATCGGGAGCAACGCATCTGGTATGTCGCCCTTATCGTGATCGCGGCCAACGCCGGCGGGGCCTGGTCGCCCATCGGTGACGTCACCACCACCATGCTCTGGATCGGCAAGCGCGTCAGCACGGCCGGCCTCATTGAGTTCCTGATCGTCCCCTCCCTGGTCTGTTTCGTGGTCCCCTTCGTCGTAGCCAGTTTCATGAAGCCCTTCCAGGGTGAGATCAACCTGGCCTCCGTCGAGGATACCGGGGAGGTGGAGCGCCTGCTCTCCAGTAAAACCATGCTCTTCCTGGGCCTCGGTATGATCGTCTTCGTGCCCATCTTCAAGACCCTCACCCACCTGCCGCCCTACCTCGGTATGATGCTCAGCCTCGGCGTAGTCTGGCTGGTCTCCGAGTACATCCACCCGGAGGAGGACTTTACCGAAGAACGCAAGGCAAAGTACTCCGCCCATAAGGCCCTGAGCCGCATCGAGATGTCCTCCATCCTCTTCTTCCTCGGCATCCTGATGTCGGTGGCCGCCCTGGAAACCATCGTCGTCGACGGCGTGGGCGCGCTGCGCGCCGTAGCCGAAAGCCTGCGCTCGGTGATCGCCAGCGAGGATGTCGTCATCATCATCCTGGGCTTCCTCTCCGCCATCATCGACAACGTCCCCCTCGTCGCCGCTTCCATGGGTATGTATGACCTGGGGACCTACCCCATGGACTCCCGCCTCTGGCACTTCATCGCCTACAGCGCCGGTACCGGGGGCAGCATGCTCATCATCGGTTCCGCGGCCGGCGTAGCGGCCATGGGCATGGAGCGGATCGACTTCATCTGGTACTTCAAGAAGATCGCCTGGCTGGCCTTCATCGGCTTCGCGGCGGGGGCGGCCACTTTCATTGCCATCGTCTCCATTTTCGATATTTCGGTAGTCCAATAACGATTTTGCTCCATCCCCTCCGCTACCTCATTCCCCTCCTGCTCCTGCTAGCCTGCGGTAGCCGGGAAGACGAATTGCTCCTCGGCGAGTGGCGGGGCAGCCGCGTGACTGAAAACGGCGACAGCCTCCGCCTCAACCCCGCCGAGATCACCTTCGATTTTCGCCCCGACAACCGCTACCGATTCACTTCCACTCTCCGCTATACCGAAGCGGGTACCTGGCGCTACGATGATGGCTACCTCTTCGCCCGCGATACTACCCAGCCCACCAACCCGGAACGGGTCGTCGCTATCGAGCAACTCACGACTGACAGCCTCGTCATCCGCATGCAGGCCGATTCCAGCGAGCGTTTCGTTTACCTACTCCGCACTTCCCCGCCGCCAGAGTAAGCTCCCGTCGCCGAAACTGAGGAAGCGGAAGTCCTCCCGCAGCGCCGTCGCGTAGATCTCCCGCCAGTCTTCTCCCACCACCGCCGCCACGAGCAGTAGTAGCGTAGACCGCGGCTGGTGAAAGTTGGTCACCAGTCCATCCACCACCCGCAGCCGGGCCGCCGGTGTAATCAGTAGCTGCGTATACCCGGTAAAGCGTTCCCGCCCGTCAGCCCGCAGCCGTTCGTATAGGGCGCGGAGCGCAGGTGCAGGCTGAACGGAAGCATAGCGATCGTCGGTCGCCACCCACTGGTCCAATTCGCTGTGCAAATCCCCCCCTCCGAGCAATGAAGCCCCGTAGTAGAACAAACTCTCCAGGCACCGCAGACTCGTCGTACCGATACTCACGATCGGGCGACCCTCCCGCAGCTGCTCGTACAGTCGCTCTATCAGTTCCGTATCTACACTGAAGTATTCCCGGTGCATCTCGTGCCCCCCCAGAGTAGCGGCGGTGACCGGCTTGAAGGTGCCGGCCCCGACGTGCAGGGTCAGGGTCCGCCAGTCGATACCCCGCTCACCCATTTGCCGCATCAGCCCGGGCGTAAAGTGCAGTCCCGCCGTAGGTGCGGCCACCGACCCCTCCCGCCGCGCATAGGTCGTCTGGTAGCGCTCGGCGTCCTCGTCCTCGACTTCCCGGTTCAGGTAGGGGGGCAGGGGGATGCTCCCCAGCAGATCGAGCACCTCCCCGAAGCTCAGCAGCTCATCCGATTCCCATTCGAAGCGTACCGCAAATGCATTGGCTAGCCGCTCCCCCCTGCTGACGGTAAGTCGCAACCCCTCGTGCCTGATTTCAGCCTCCCCCGTCTTCCACCGCCGGTTCCCCCCGATCAGACACTTCCAACTTACGCCCTCCGTACTGCCCAGTGAGCGGGCGTAATCCGCCGGTACCAGGGGTTCCAGGCAAAACACCTCCACGGTTCGCTCGCTTCCCGCGACCGGTAGGTGTAGTCGTGCGTGGATCACCCGGGTCTCATTGCCGATCACCAGTGCTCCGGGCGGCAGCAAGTCCGGAAAATCCCGAAAGCTATGCGTACTTATCCGCCCTTCCCGGTACTGCAATAGCCGCGACTGGTCCCGCTGCACCAGCGGGTAGCGGGCGATCCGTTCGTCGGGAAGCTCGTAGGTAAAATCGTCGATGCGCAGGGCGCGGGGGTCGGTGGGCATGGCCGGTTTAATTTTCCCCGCAAAGGTAACGGCCCCTCAATCGTCCGATATTTTTCTACGTTCATCGAAAAGCCCTAACCTTTCGGGTATATCGTCGTTCATTGCGCTCCCTTCTCATGTAAAACTAAAGCTGGGTATGCCCAACTTTCTCAAGATTTTGCTCGGCTCCTGCCTGGGTACCGTGCTTGCCCTCGTTCTCCTGGTCTTCATCGGTATCGGATGGGCCA
>CAZKPE010000291.1:0-4667 GCA_964554545.1 uncultured Lewinella sp. | reverse complement strand
TTCGCTGGCTCGTACGCCACTACCACGAACGACTCGGGGCCTGCCTGGCCGACGACATGGGGCTCGGAAAGACCCTACAGACCATCGCCGTGCTGGTGTACGCCAAACAACTGGCCCCTTCCACCAGCCCCGCACCCGCGGCCCCGCCCGCCCTTTTTTCCGCCCCCGCCGACGACGAAGTTTACCTCAACCCCCTGCGTGCGCTCATCGTGCTGCCCGCCTCCCTGATCTACAACTGGACGAGCGAGCTCCGCAAGTTCGCCCCCTCCCTTAGCGTGCTGGTACATACCGGGCCGAAGCGCGCTAAGGATGGTCGCATCCTACGCCGCTACGACGTACTACTGACCACCTACCAGACCGCCCTGCGCGACCAGGCCGTACTGAGCGAGCTCGACCTCAGCTACATCGTCCTGGACGAGAGCCAGCAGATCAATAACCGCAAGAGCAAGGTCTTCCGCGCCCTCAACGAACTGCCGGCCCGCCACCGGATCAGCCTCTCCGGCACCCCGATCGAGAACTCGCTGTCGGACCTCTGGTCGCAGATGCAGTTCATCAACCCGGGCCTACTGCGCAGTTTTTCCTTTTTCCGCCGCACCTTCCTGCAACCCATCGAACAGCACGACGATGAGGAGCGCAAGCGGGAACTGCGCCAACTAGTAGCGCCCCACCTCCTGCGGCGGACCAAGGCCGAGGTAGCCCCCGAACTGCCCGATCTGGAAGTCCAACTCTTCCCCTGCCCCATGTCCCCCGCCCAGCGCCGCTACTACGAGCGCGAACGCAGCGCGGCCCGCAACGCCCTGCTCGGGCTGCACGACCCGGGGGAGGGGGCCGGCACGTATAAGCTTCGCGTGATCCAGACGCTGACCCGGCTGCGCCAGCTCGCCAACCACCCGCTCATCCTGGATCGCGACTACCCGAAGGACAGCGGCAAATTCGAGGAAGTACTGGCCCAGTGGCGTACGGTGCGCCGCAGCGGGCAGAAGGTGCTCTTCTTCAGCAGCATGGTGCGCCATCTGGCCCTCTTCCGCGATCGGCTGCGGGAAGAGAACGAGCCCTACGCATGGCTCACGGGCGACGTGGCCAGCGACGAACGCGCCCGGGAGGTGGCCCGCTTCCAGGAGGACCCCGCCGTCGGTACCTTCTTCATTAGCCTGCGGGCGGGCGGCACGGGGCTGAATCTCACGGCGGCCGACTACGTCTTCCTGCTCGACCCCTGGTGGAACCCGACCGTTGAGGATCAGGCCATCGCCCGCGCCCACCGGATCGGGCGGAGCGGGAAGGTTTTCGCCCGCAAATTTATCAGCCAGGGCAGCCTGGAGGAGAAGATCTACCTGCTACAGCAGCGCAAGAAGAAACTAGCCGACGAGATCATCGACGGGGCCGAGGGGCTGGAGCTCGACGCGACGGAGATCGACTTCCTGCTATCTTAGCCGCAGATGAAGCCCGAACCTACCGTTTCCACTACCGATATTCCGGACGACCCACCACCCATCCTGGGGAGTTGGAACCGGATGTACGCTTTCGTTCTCGTCGTTCACGTCCTGCTGCTGATCGGCTTCTATCTGATCTCTCGGGCTTACACACTTCCCTAGGCATGACCGCACTCGACTGGTTCGTAATGATTGGTACCCTGACGGCCATCGTGGTCTACGGGGTGTACCAGACGCGGCAGGTCGACAACGTGAAGAGCTACCTGCTCGGCGACCGCGACCTGAAGTGGTGGACGATCGGGCTGTCCGTCATGGCTACCCAGGCCAGCGCCATCACCTTTCTGAGCACCCCGGGGCAGGCCTACAACGACGGGCTCGGCTTCGCCCAGTTCTACTTCGGGCTGCCGATCGCGATGGTCATCCTGTGCATCTTCGTACTGCCGATGTACTACCGGCTGAAGGTGTACACCGCCTACGAATACCTGGAGGGGCGGTTCGATCTGCGGGTGCGCACGCTGACGGCCATTCTTTTTCTCATCCAGCGGGGCCTGGCGGCAGGCATTACGATTTACGCCCCGGCCATCATTCTGTCGACCATCCTGGGTTGGTCGCTGAGCTGGACCATCCTGATCATCGGCACGGTCGTCATCTTCTATACCGTGATGGGGGGCACGAAGGCCGTTTCCGTCACTCAGAAGCAGCAGATGATCGTCATCCTGCTCGGTATGTTCGCCGCCGGGGTGGTGGTGGTGATGAAGCTACCCGAAGGGGTGGGGTTCGGGGACGCCATCGGCATCGCGGGCCACCTGGGTAAGCTGCAGGTGATCGACCTGGAGTTTGACCTCAACGACCGCTACAACATCTGGTCGGCCCTCTTCGGGGGCACCTTCCTTTTCCTGTCTTACTTCGGTACCGACCAATCGCAGGTGCAGCGCTACCTGTCGGGCAAGAGCCTCACCGAGAGCCGCCTGGGGTTGCTGTTCAACGGCATCTTCAAGGTACCTATGCAGTTCATGGTGCTCGTCGTGGGGGTACTGGTCTTCGTCTTTTTTCTCTTCCAGCCGCCGCCGGTCCACTTCAACTCCGCTAACCTGGACAAGCTGCGCAACTCTCCCTACGGTACCGAACTGGTTGAATTGGAGCAACGCTACGCATCCGTAAGCACGGAAAGCCAGTCAGCGAGCGGTGAACTGGCCCGGGCCCTGAACGGGGGCAGTAAGGCGCAAATCGAGCGGGCGCGGACGCAGGTGCAGGCAAAGTTGGACCAACGAAACGCCATCGCCGGGGAGGTGGACGAGCTGATCGGGCAACTCGACCCCGAGCTCATCACCGAAGACCGCGACTACGTCTTCATCACCTTCATCATCAACTACTTGCCGGTGGGTCTGGTGGGGCTGTTGCTGGCCGTGATCTTTTCGGCGGCCATGTCGAGTACCAGTTCGGAGCTCAACGCCCTGGCCACGACCACGGTAGTCGACATCTACCGCCGTTCATTGGTCACCGAAGCCAGCGACGCCCACTACCTGGCGGCCAGTAAGTGGCTGACCATCGGCTGGGGACTGGTGGCGCTTTCCTTCGCGGCCGTGGCCGATCTGTTCGACAACCTCATCCAAGCGGTCAACATCATCGGTTCCTTGTTCTACGGGGTCATCCTGGGAGTTTTCGCCGTGGCCTTTTTCTACCGGCGCATCGGCGGGAAGGCGGTATTCCGGGCGGCCGTCGTTGCCCAGATCTTCGTCTCCCTCACCTTCGTCGCCAATTGGCTGGAGGTCATCGATCTGGCCTACCTCTGGCTGAATTTGATCGGTTGCCTGCTGACCGTACTTTTAGCCAACCTCTTTGAATCGGGTAAGCAAACTACCGTATGAAACCACACTGGCTTGTCGGTCTTGCCCTCATCCCCGTAGGCTATGTGACGCGCAGGCTGCGCAAAGACCCCCAGTTTGGTGCCGGCGTGTCCGAAATTCCCCGCTACGAAGGCAAAAGTGTGGCCTGGAAGATGGGCCGCTTCCGAAACATCGACAAGACGCCCATCAAGGAGGACATCCGCAGCCTGTTCGGCGACCTGTTCGGCTACCTGAAGGCTTCGAACACCCAACCCCCCAAGCCCCTGCCGGTCGCAGCCATCGATAGCCAGCCCGTAGCCGACGAGAGCGATGACTACCTCACCTGGTACGGCCACTCGGCGCTGCGGCTGGAAAGTGGCGGGCAAACCATATTGCTCGACCCCATGCTCGGCAGTTGGGTAGCCCCGGTGCCTTTCCTCGGCCACCGCTTTCCCTACAACGATTTTCACCCGCTGGACGATATCGACGCCATCGACCTGGTCGTCTTCAGTCACGACCACTACGACCACCTGGACTACGACTCCATTCTGTCGTTACGGGAGCGGACGAAGGCCTGGTTGGTGCCCCTCGGGGTAGGTGCCCATCTAAAGAGTTGGGGCATACCGGAGGAAGACATTACCGAACTCGACTGGTGGCGGGAAGCCAGCTTCGGCAAACTGACCTTCACGGCCGCTCCGGCCCGGCACTTTAGCGGCCGCTCACCCCGTACCCGCAATAAGACGCTGTGGTGCAGCTTCGTAATCGATACGCCCCACCACCGCCTCTACTTCGGAGGTGATAGTGGCTACGGTCGGCACTTTCCCGAGATCGGCCGGCGTTTCGGGCCCTTCGATCTGACGATGCTCGACAGCGGGCAGTACCACCACCGCTGGAAGAACGTCCACATGCAGCCCGAGGAGGCCGTGCGGGCAAACCGCGACCTACAGGGCCGCAATCTGCTACCCATCCACTGGGGAGGCTTTTCCCTGAGCAACCACCCCTGGAACGAGCCCATCCAGCGGATCGTCGAAGCCGACGAGGAGGGTGTCGTGATCAGTCCCATGATCGGGCAGCGCTTCGCGGTGGGCAAGCTGGAAGGTTGTCGGGAGTGCTGGTGGGAGGGGGAGTAGCGGGAGCTCGCCGTATCTTCGCGCTTTAAAACGAAGAATATGTTCGACAACCTGAGCGACCGCCTGGAAGGGGCCTTCAAGACCCTGACCGGAGACAATAAGATCACCGAGATCAACGTAGCCACCAGCCTGAAGGAGATCCGTCGGGCCCTGGTCGCCGCCGACGTTAATTATAAGATCGCTAAGGAATTTACCGATAAGGTGAAGGTAAAGGCCCTGGGTACCGAGAACGTGCTGAAGGCCGTCAAGCCCGGCCAACTGATGGTCAAGATCGTCCAGGA
>CAZKPE010000290.1:0-4673 GCA_964554545.1 uncultured Lewinella sp. | reverse complement strand
AGGCCAAGTACACCGACGGCTGGATCGACATGCTCCAGAACGGGGCCATCGGCGATATCACCACCAGCTACGTGTACTGGAACAGCGGCGGCGTCTGGGTACGGCCCCGCGAGCCTCAGCAAACCGAAATGGAGTACCAGATGCGCAATTGGTACTACTTCAACTGGCTCTGCGGCGACCACATCAACGAGCAGCACATCCACAACCTGGACGTCGGCAACTGGGTCAAGCAGGACTATCCCAAAGTCGCCCAGGGCTACGGCGGCCGCCACATGCGCGACGGCAAGGAGCACGGCGAGATCTTCGACCACCACTACGTCGAGTACACCTATCCGGATGAGAGCCGTATGATCAGTCAGTGCCGCCACTGGAACGGCACCAGCACGAAAGTTACCGAAGAATTTCAGGGAACCAACGGCAGGGCCCCGGCCCCCGGTAAGCTGCTGACAGCCAGCGGCTACGTCCTCCTCGATCACAATGCCCGCAAAGACCCCAATCCCTACCAGTACGAGCACGACCTGCTCTTCAAGGCGGTAGCCGACGGCGACTACAAGTACGCCGATGCCGAAAACGCCGCCAAGAGCACCCTCACCGCCATCATGGGCCGCATGGCCACCTACTCCGGCCAGGAAGTCACCTGGGAAGAGGCTATGAACAGCGACCTGGACCTCAGTCCGGCCCGCTACGCCTTCGACGCCGCCCCGCCCATCCTGCCCCTCGAGAATGGCTACTACCCCGTTCCGGTACCGGGGGAGACGAAAGTGATGTAGTTATCCGGGGGTTAGTTGTTGGTTGGTTGGTGGTTGTGGGGTGGGTGGGTCACTGTGCCGCACAGGGGGAGCGGTTTGCCTACGAGTGGTCGGCCATGGGGACGCCCTGGAGAATGGTGGTACACGCGAGTGACAGTTCGGTTGCACGGCTAGCTTTCGATCTGGTACGGGCGCGGGTGGAAGCCATCGAGCAAGCCAGTAGTGACTACCGTCCCGATAGCGAGATCAACCGACTGTCGGGTTTCCCCGCCGATGAGTGGCATCCGGTTTCCGCCGATCTATATGACCTTCTGCGTATCAGTTGTCGGCTGGCGCGTCACAGCCGTGGGGCCTTCGATCCGACCATCGGTCCGCTCTCCAAGCTCTGGCGCAGGGCCATTCGGCAGCAAACGTTTCCGGACAGGCAAACGATCAACCGGGCGCGGGCGCAGGTGCACTATCGGTGGTTAACTTTTCGGCGGGACACCACCGTACGTCTGGATCGGGATGATCTTCAGCTCGATCTGGGGGGAATTGCCAAGGGCTATGCACTGGAGGAGGCCGCCAAACTGTTGCAACGGGAAGGCTTTCCGCACTTTCTATTGGACGGTGGTGGCGACCTTCGTCTCGGCCAGCCCCCTCCGAACGAACCGGGCTGGAAGATCATGACCCCGGCCGGATCGTCAACCGCGCACGACCAAGCCGTGGCCGTTTCGGGAGCCCACTACCGCTACTTGGAACACGAAGGCCGCCGGTACAGTCATATTATCGATCCACGCACCGGACTGGGGGTAGGTCATTTCGCGACCGTCATGGTCACCGGCCCGGATGCAACCTTAGCGGACGGACTGGCTTCGGCCATCAGCGTACTGGGGCAGCGGGACGGACGAAAGCTACTACACCACTATCCCGGTTATACGCTTTGGTGGGGGGAGTCGGTACCTTCGTCGCCATGAAGTACGTGACCCTCTTCCTGGCTTTCTGCTTACTTAGCGCGACCTGTTCCACGGCCCGCCCCCCGGCGGCTGCGGAGCGTCTGTCCCTCATCATCGATGCCGATACGGCTAATGAGGTCGACGACCTTTTCGCCCTTGTACGGGCTTTGACAGAGCCGAACTTCGACCTGCGCGGTATCACCTCGGCGCAGTTTCATACCTCCCCGCTGGCGAGCGATAATTCCGCGGGGGAAAGCCAGGCAATCAACGAGGAACTGCTACAGCTCATGAATCGCGCAGACCTTCCCCATCCCCTTGGCGCGAACGAGCCCCTTCCTTCCCTGAGGGAGCCCCGCCCCTCGGCCGCCTCTCAGTTCATCATCGAACAGGCTCACGCCCTACCGGCCGGAAAGCAACTTCACCTGGTGATCCTCGGCTCCTGCACGAATGTCGCGTCGGCTATCCTCCAGGATCCCGCCATCATCCCCAAAGTCAGCGTACACTACCTCGGTTTCTGGCACGACCCGGTGCGCAACGACTACAACAAACGGGAGTTCAACAGCGGCAACGACACCCTGGCGGTAGAGCTCCTACTCAATACCGAAGGACTGGAGTTCGACGTCATGACGGCCACCACCTCCCAACACCTCGTCTTCACCCGCAACCGCGTAGAACGCGAACTCGCCGACCTGGGACAAGTCGGCGACTACCTCATGACCCGCTGGAACACCTTCGACCGCTGGTGGACGAAGAACGACCCCGAGAAAAACGAATGGATCATGTGGGATGTCGCCCTCGTCGAAGCCCTCGCCCGCCCCGATCTGGCGACCAAGCAAACCTATCCTACGCCCCCGGAGAATACGCTACGACAGATCGGGGTGTATACGGACATCAATGTAGAAGGAATGAAGGAAGATTATTGGGCCCGGGTAGAATGAGAGGTGAGAAAACAGGAGCAAAGTCCGTGGAATATTGCGAAGCAGCTACGAAGTAAATCCGTGCGGTAATCCATGCCCAATCCGTGGTGAACAAAAGGAGCGAAGCGAGCTGAGCCACAATCCGCGCAACATCTGTGAAACCGAATACGCGTACATCCGCGGTGAAAATGGAGCGTAGCGACTATCTCGAAAGCGAATTTTCGCAAATTCCCAACCCTCCCCCTTGTTCCCCCGTTCTACACCCCGTAACTTAGCAGCGAATTTTCGCTAACGCCACCAATAAACGTACCTCATGCCCGCCACCCTCACCGACACCGCCGTACTAAAGGGCGGAGAATTCCTAATCGCCGACGCCGACTTCAATTCCACCTTTACCCCCGAAGAGTTTAACGAGGAGCAGCGCATGGTCCGCCAGATGGTGCAGGACTTCATCGACCAGGAAATCACCCCGAACCTGGATAAGATCGAAAAGCAGGAGGACAACATTGCCCCACGACTGTTGGAAAAAATGGCCGAACTAGGCCTACTCGGTAGCCACATGCCCGAGACCTACGGTGGCATGGAGATGGATACGAACACCAACACCCTGATCTGTGACGTGATGGGCGGAAGTTCCGGTTCCTTCACGGTGAGCTACGCCGCCCACACCGGTATCGGGATGCTCCCCATTCTCTATTTTGGCAGCGAAGAGCAGAAAGCGAAGTACCTGCCCCCTCTCATCAGCGGCGAGCTAAAGGCTGCCTACTGCCTGACCGAGCCCGGCAGCGGCTCTGACGCCATGGGGGCCAAGACCACCGCTACCCTCGACGGAGACGCCTACGTGCTGAACGGGCAGAAGATGTGGATTTCGAATGCCGGATTCGCGGATGTCTTTATCGTGTTCGCCCAGGTGGACGGCGACAAGTTCACCGGCTTTATCGTCCCGAAGGGACTGGAAGGACTGACCCTAGGAGCCGAAGAGGATAAGCTCGGCATAAAAGGAAGTTCGACCCGGCAGGTATTCTTCGAGAACGTGCGGGTGCCACAAGAAAACAGCCTCGGCCAGATCGGTAAGGGTCACCTGATCGCCTTTAACGTCCTCAACGTAGGTCGCTTCAAGCTGCATGCGCTGAGCATGGGCGGTTCGAAGCGGTCGCTCGAGGTCGGCATCCGCTACGCCAATGAGCGTATCCAATTTAAGCAGCCGATCGCCAACTTCGGGGCCATTAAGTATAAAATCGGGGAGGCGGCCATCCGCATCTTCGCCGGAGAGAGTGCGCTCTACCGCGTCAGTCAGCAAATTCAGGACATGAATAAGCAACTGATGGCCGACGGCAAATCTTTCGCCGAAGCCAAGTTACTCAGCGCCGAAGAGTACGCCATCGAGTGTGCTCTGCTGAAGTTCCTCGGCTCCGAAACGCTGGACTACACCGTCGATGAGGTTGTCCAGATCCACGGCGGCATGGGCTACAGCGAGGAAACGCTCGCCCCCCGTATGTACCGCGACAGCCGCATCAACCGCATCTACGAGGGCACCAATGAAATCAACCGCCTGCTGAGCGTCGACATGCTCCTGCGTCGCGCCATGAAGGGTGCCCTGGACATCGTCGGTCCCGCCTGGGCCGTACAAAAGGAACTCAGCGGCATGCCGAGCATGAGCCGCCCCGAAGGCGAATACGGAGAGGAGATCAAAGCTATTGCCGACTTCAAGAAACTGATCCTGATGGTAGCCGGTGCCGCCGCCAAGGAGCAAATGGACGGCAAGATCAACCTGAAGGGCGAACAGGAAATCCTGATGAACGTGGCCGACATGCTCGGTGATCTGCTGCAGGCCGAAAGCACGCTGTTCCGCGTCCAGAAAATGCGCGA
Source organism: uncultured Lewinella sp. (assembly GCA_964554545.1). Taxonomy (GTDB): domain Bacteria; phylum Bacteroidota; class Bacteroidia; order Chitinophagales; family Saprospiraceae; genus Neolewinella. Next base: position 203 of record CAZKPE010000290.1, on the reverse strand, counting down.
GCATGGACTCGGCAAACAAGACATTTCCGTCTACGACGCCGCCCTGCGCACCTACCTCCACGACGCTACCGCCCGCATGGCGAAGAACGCAACGGATGCCGTAGCCAGTTTCGTGGAAGGCGATCTGCTCCGCACCTTCACAATGGGCATCAAGCGCTTTACGAAGTACCCTCCGCAGAATGTGAAGAACCTGCGGCGGTTAG
>CAZKPE010000289.1:0-4698 GCA_964554545.1 uncultured Lewinella sp. | reverse complement strand
AGACGTCGTGGAAGTAGCCGTCCCTGTTCTCGTACAGCCGATCGCCGCCCACCGAGTCGCGTTTCGGTCGCTCGTTCTTCTCCAGGTTGAAGGAGCCGATGGCCTGGTAGCTATTGTTGAGGAGGTAGAAGTCGAGGTCGCCGTCGCGGTCGTAGTCGAAGAAGACGCCGTGGGTGCTGAGCCCCTCGTTCGCCAGCCCGTAGTCAGCGGCCGCCTCCCGGAAGGTGCCGTCCCGCTGGTTGAGGTAGAGCTCGTTGCGGCGGTTGTCGCCCTGGATATCCCCTGAGTTGCAGACGTAGATGTCCAGCCAGCCGTCGGCGTTGACGTCGGCCATGGTGACCCCGGTACTCCAGGCGGCCCGGCCGGCGACACCGGCGGATTCGGTAATGTCTTCGAATCGCATATCGCCCCGATTCAGGTAGAGTCGGTTTTTCACCCGGTTGCCACTTAGGTAGATGTCGGTCAGCCCGTCGTTATTCACGTCTCCCAGGGCCACGCCGCCGCCGTTGTAGAAATTGCGGTAGGTGTAGATATTGAAGTCCTCGTCGAAGTCGAGGGTATTGGCAAAGTTTACTCCGGAAACCTCGGGTGCTAGCGCCTCGAAGCGGGTCAGGCCATCCCATTCCGGGGCAGTAGACTCGATCGGCTCCTCCTTACAGCTTCCCAGCAAACACAGCACCAGCGTCCCCGCCCAAAGGAAAAGGGGTGGGGGGGTGAAGGAGTAAGGAAGTGAAGGGGGGTGGGTCACGGGGATGAGGGAGGTTGCGCCTGGCTTACTGAAGGAGTTGCAGGGGATCACCGGGTTGTAAGGACAGATCGACTATCATGCCTTTGACGATGGTGGCATCTTCGGCCCAAAGGGTTGTAAGGCGCGTATCGGTAACGTTAGCGAAGACCCGTCCGTGGCGTGGGTGCTGGAGGTCGATCCATTCAACCTCCAGGGTCCGCGAGAGGTAGTCGGCCACCTTGGGTAAAAGCTTATCCGACTGGGAAGCCTGGTTCCAGGGCGACCAGTCATCGTACAGAAATTGTAGTTCGAAGGCCTCCACGTGGGGGGCGTTGGAGCGGGTAAAGATGGGCCGGAAGGTGAGGGTGGCGGGCTTATCCAAATCGTTGGGCATCGGGTGGTTGACCAGGTTCGCGCCCCCGGCCATGGTAATCAACTGCTGCTGATTGAGTTGAGTGCAGTGGTCGTAGAAGGCCTGCTTCTCCATGCCGATCTCCAATCCCAGGATCGCATCTACGGCCCCCCGCTTATCCTCCAGACCGTCCTCCACCGCCGTGCGGTAGCGCCCCGTCGGGCTCATGTCCTCGGGGGCACAGGCGGAAAACGACAGCGTGATCAGGAGCAAACAGGTACCGAGGTGTATGGTCATGGCGTATCGATTGACAGTTCAAGTAAACTTCCGCCGGAGCGGGCGATGAGCCACTCCCCCGGCCGGCGTTGTACGATGCCGCGTACGTCACCACTCAGGTACATACCCGTGGCGGCGGGCGGCACTACCCTAAACGCACCATTACCGGATTGTATGAGCAGAGTGCCGAAGTCGGCGGCGTAGATTCCCATTTCCGGTCGGCCGACCGACTGGTTGCCGGCCAGTAGCAGGTCCGGACGGTCATCACCGCCAAACTGACCGACCGCGATGGCGTAAATTGGAGCGAACTGGGCCGGCCGGGGCAGCGGCTCGATCACCGGGCCCTCCTGCCGATTGTACACGATAAGGGAACGGAGTTCGCTCACCTCCCGCACCACCGAGCGGGACAGGATATCCGCCGGGAAAAGCTCCTGCATCGTTTTGCCCTGGTAGTCCGCGTAGCCCGCCACGCTCTTGCGCAGGCCGGGCAATTGCTTGATCAGGTCGTCCCGCAGTACGAAAGGGTAGGCACGGCCGTCTTCGGCGTAGCGGCTGACGATCTGCTCGGCCTTTCCGTTGCGGTCGAAATCGTTGACGTACAGTCGTAGGGGCCGGTCGGGAGAGGCCCGCAGGCGGGAGTTCAGACCATGGTTGCCGGCGATCAGGTCCTGCCGCCCGTCTCCGTCCAGGTCGGCCGCAGCCAGGGCATGCCAGAGGCCGTTGCCGGCGGGGAGGGTGTCGATCTGAGCTAGCCGGCCCGCGTCGTTAAATTGTAGATAAAACAGCGGCCCCCACTCGGTCGCGACGGCCAGTCGGTCGGGCTGATCCAGCCAGACGGCGGCGGTGACCATGCCGAGTCGTTCCAGTTGCGGGTCCGCGGTGGCACTGAACGTTCCCCGGCCATCATTCAGAAGCAGGTAGCTCGCCGTAGGAATGCCATAGGTACCCGGCCGCAGCCGCCCCCCGACGAAGAGGTCCTGGTCGCCGTCGCCATCAATGTCGCGGGCCACCACCACCGAGCTGGCGGCGGGCCGGCGGTCGTTGGGTAGCAATTGTCTACTCTTCGTCCACCGCCCCCCGCCTTCGTTCAGGTATAGCGCGTCCATGAGGGCGAGGGAGGCCGCGCCGAATTCGTTACTGCCGTTGGCGACGTAGAGGTCGGGGTCGCCGTCACCATCCGCATCGAAGAAGGTGGCGTCGACGTTTTCGGAGGTGCTGTCGGTAGCAATCACCGGCGGGGTGGCATCGCGGTAACTTCCGTCGGCGCGGGCCAGGAGGAGGCGTGCGGACTGCCCGGCGGCACCCCCGAAGAAGAGGTCCGGGCGACCGTCGGCATTCACGTCGTCTACCGCCAGGGCCGGGCCTTCGTTGTTGATGCCCCAGAAGAGAAGGGGGTCGCGGTCGAAGTCGCGGGTGGGGCTTTCCTGGTGGTATACGCGCTTTCCGTTAACCAATACATCGGTTTGACCCAACGTTGGCACAAGGCTGATAGTAGCTTTTAAACTGATTGTGTCTACTGCCTCTCCCCCGTGTTGAACCAGTGTTTGAAGCGGGTCCCGATTCAATACAGGAAACCTTTCGTGCTGCCCATTGGGCCAATGCACCTCGACATACATGGATCCCGCCGGGACGTGAATCCGTTTATCCACCGTGCTTTGGAAGCCGCGCATGGGATGCAACTCGGTGACCACGTCAATTTCGCCGGATGGATCAACGGCCCGCACCCGCGCCCCGATCGCATCCGGGTTTCCCAATTGGTCCGACTGCAGACGGATCATCCGCGAAGGCTCGGTCGTGTTATTCCGGTACACCCCCGCCACCGCATCCACGTTATTGACGACCAGGTCGAGGTCGCCGTCGTTATCCAGGTCGGCGTAGGCCGAGCCATTGCTGAAGGTGGCCTGACCGAGCCCCCATTCTTCGGCTACGTCGGTGAAGTTCAGCCCGCCATCGTTGCGGAAGACGCCGTTGACCAGCGCCTCGCTCGGTATCTGGTCGATCAGGTCGGTGATGCCCCTTCCCTCCTCGAATAGCATCCGGCGCACCGCCTGCGGACTGCCGTTGAAGTTGATGTAGTCCTGGTCGAGGAGGTCCCTGCCGGTTCCGTTGGCGACGAAGATGTCCCGAAGCCCGTCGTTGTCCAGGTCGCAAAGTAGGGCGCCCCAGCTCCAGTCGGTGGCCTCCACCCCCGCCAGCCGGCCGATCTCGGAGAAGTAGCCGTTGCCCCGGTTCAGTTGCAGCACGTTGCGGCTGAACTGCTGGTGGTAGCCCCGGTCGCGATAGAGCTGGTAGCGGTTCCAGCCCTCAAAGGCGGCCTTGGTCTTGTAGCGGCGTTCGCTCCGGGGCAGCATTTCGGTCACGAAGAGGTCCGGCAGTCCGTCGTTATCGATGTCGGCCAGGTCGGCCCCCATGCTGCCCTTCGAGATTTCCGGCAGGTGGTCGGCGAGAGCTTCGCGGAAGGTGCCGTCGCCCCGGTTCAGGTAGAGGTAGTCGCGCTCGAAGTAGTCGTTGCTGACGAAGAGGTCCGGGCGGCCATTCAGGTCGACGTCGCCCACCGTTACGCCCAGCCCGAAGCCAATGTTGCTGCTGTAGATACCGGCTTCCCGAGTGACATCGGTAAAGGTGGTCCGCCCGGTCTCGGCCAGCTCATTTCGGAAGAGCTTGTTGCCCCCCTCTGGATCGGGAATGTCGCGCAGGCCTTCTTGCAGGTCGTAACCCGTGGTAGCCCGGGTGGAGTTGTTGAGCAGGTAGCAATCCAGGTCGCCGTCGCCGTCAAAGTCGAAGAAGGCGGCGTGTACCGACAGTCCGACGACGTCGAGGCCGACTTCGCCGGCGGCTTCCCGGAAAGTGCCATCCCCCTGATTGAGGAAGAGTTCATTGTGGCGCACGCCGGTCATGCCGTCGATCTTTTCCCCCGCGGGCGGGCCGGCTTTGCAGACGTAGATATCCTGATCCCCATCGGCATCGATGTCCACCACGGCCACGCCGGTGCTCCAGCTGTCGGGGCTGCCGACGCCGGCTGCTTCGGTGACGTCTTCGAAGGTCCAATCTCCGCGGTTCAGGTACAGGCGGTTGGGCACCAGGTTGCCGGTAAAAAAGAGGTCGACGTAGCCATTCCCGTCGAAGTCACCCACCCCCACCCCACCGCCGTTGTAGAAATTGCGGTAGGTGTAGGGGTTGAGCTCGTCGGTGTAGCTTAGGTCGTTGCGGAAATCGATGCCGGTGGCGTTGCGGCCGGGCTCGGTCATCCAACTGAAGCGACGGCTGTCATCGGGGGGGGCGTCCGTAGGGGTACGGGCGCGGTCGCAGGTGCAGAGGAGAACCAGGAATAACAGAACGCTTG
>CAZKPE010000288.1:0-4716 GCA_964554545.1 uncultured Lewinella sp. | reverse complement strand
CTGACGATGTTGCCCTGGCTCTTCACCTCCCCCAGCGTCCGGTTGGTGCGGCTGAAGGCCTGGATCAGCCCGTGGTAGCGCAGGTTCTTATCGACGTAGAGCGTATTCACCTTCTTGGCGTCGAAGCCGGTTAGGAACATATTCACCACCAGCAGGATATCGATGCGGTCCCGCGCCAGGGCATTGTCCTTCTCGCGGTCCTTGATGCGGCGGCCGATATCCTTGTAGTAGTTGTAGAACTTGGTGCTATCGCGGGTCGTAAAGCTGGTCCCGAACTGGCGGTTGTAGTCGCCGATGAATTCCTCCAGCCGGTCGCGGGTGTGTCCGTTGGCCGCCCCGCCGTCGGTGTCGAAGTCCGGCTCACCGATCATCCCGTCCGCTTCCCGGTCGGCCTCATTGGTGGAATAGCTGAAGATAGTGGCGATCCGCAGCCCCGTCGTATCCCGCTGGCTGAACAACTCGTAGTAGCGGATCAGGTTGTCCACGCTGCTCACGGCGAAGATGGCCGAGAACCGCCGGTCATGAGTCTTCCGGTCGTGGTTGGCAATGATCCAGTCGGTGATCTTCTCCAACCGGGCCGGGGCGTCGAGCAACTCACGGGTGTCGATGGCCTCCACGTCGATGTCCAGCCGCACCTCGTCGCCGTCCGTCTTCCGGTAGCGGCCCACGTACTCGATGCTGAACTTCAGGACGTTCTCGTCGCGAATGGCGTTGGTGATGACGTACTTGTGGAGGCAGTCCCCGAAAAGCATCGCCGTGGTCTGCTTTCCCCCCGGCCCTGCCACGGCGTTTTCGGCAAAGATGGGCGTGCCGGTGAAGCCGAAGAGCTGGGCCTGGCGGAAGAATTCCACGATGCGCCGGTGGGTATCGCCGAACTGCGAGCGGTGGCACTCGTCGAAGATGAACACGATCCGCTCGTCCCGCAGGTGGGCCACCCGCCCTTCGTAGCGGCTACCAGTGATGGCGGTATTGAGCTTCTGGATGGTAGTCACGATCAGCTTGGTGTCGTCGGCCAGTTGCCGCACGAGGGTATCGGTACGGTCGGTGCCGTCCACGCTGCCCTTGCTGAACTCATTGAATTCACGGGTCGTCTGGTAGTCCAGGTCCTTGCGGTCGACCACGAAGACCACCTTGTGCACCTCGGGCAGCTTCATCAGCACCTGGGCGGCCTTGAAGCTGGTCAGCGTCTTGCCCGAGCCGGTCGTATGCCAGATGTAGCCATTCTTGCGGCTGTTCTTAACCCGGTCAATGATGGCTTCCACGGCGTAGTACTGGTAGGGCCTGAGCACCATCAGGATGCGGTGGGTGTGGTGGCGCACGATGTACTTGCAGATCATCTTGCTGACGTGGCACTTCTCCAGGATTTCCCGGGCGAAGTCGTCCAGCCGCCCGATGCGCCGGTTGTCGCGGTCGGTCCAGTAGAAGGTTTGCTTGAACGACTGCCGCCGGTTATTAGCGTAGTACTTCGTATTGACCCCGTTGCTGATCACGAAGATCTGCACGTACTGGTACAGCCCCCGCGCGGCCCTAAAGCTGTGGCGGTGGTAACGGTTAATCTGGTTGAAGGCCTCCTTCATCTCCAGCCCCCGCCGCTTGAGCTCGATCTGTACCAGCGGCAGCCCGTTCACCAGCAGCGTGACGTCGTAGCGGTTCTTGTAACTGCCCTCCAAAGTGACCTGGTTGGTGACCTGGTATTCGTTGCGGCACCAGTGCTCGGTATTGAGGAACCGGAGGTAGGCCACCGTGCCGTCGTCGCGGCTCAGTTGCATGCGGTCGCGCAGGGTACGGGCGCGGTCGAAGACGTTGCCCTTATCGAGATGATTGAGGACGCGCTGAAATTCGGTATCGCTGAGCGTGATGCCGTTGTGAATTTCAAGCTGCTGTCTGAGATTAGCGAACAGGGCCGCCTCGTCGGGCAAACTGACGCGTGCGTAGCCCAGGGTCGTCAGTTGCTGGATCAGTTGTTCTTCGAGGGCGGCTTCGGACTGGGTGATTCGGGTCATGGGGCGGCGGGGCGCGGGTGCAATCGGAATGGGTAAAGGCCCGGCAAATTACGCTTTATTCTTCCTCCCCTTCCGATTTAGCTATAGCTATCAATTCAGTCACCCAAGCGGCAAAGGAGGGGCATCTTTCTAATAAACGTGTCATTCCGATCCCTTCCGTGAGCAGCGTGCCGTACAGGACCTTACTGTAACCGGGGATGATAGACTGTAAGCGGGCCGACGGGGCCGTATCCGGGTGATCGTTTATATCTTCCGGATTCGGATATGCGGCGGCTATTTCGTCGAGCCGTTCGGGTTGGTTGAGTTCCCCTTCCTGAAATAGTTCATAAACCACGTTCGCATCCGCGAATACGAGCGCTTCGAACTCGTGCAACTGAATGTAGGGTAAGAAACGGTACCGTAACCGCTCGTCGATTGCTTCCAGCATGGCGTTACATATCCGCCGCACCCGCTGCAATGAGGAAAGTCTGCCGGATTCCTCAAAACCAGGGAATTGATGCTTTGCCCGTATGCCGTACAGATCGATGAACGTAGTCACGATCCGCACATTCGGCTCTCCTTGGAGATGGAGTTCGATCTGCCGCCTCAGCTGATCCCAGTGGACAATGCCGCCGCCGCTACGTTTTAGTAGCGGGTAATGTAAAATAATCCCAAATCTTATCAAGTAGGGCATCAGGGTATAGCGACAGAACTCCCGTTCCGTCTGCCCCTCACAGATAATGACGATGTGCGTCATGGTTGCCCCTGATCGATGATATTGCGACTCCACAGGTCACCCAAGGTATATTCCTCCAGCCACTCTTCAAGGTCTTTACTATTCAGTCTCTTGAATTGGCTGGCCCCGTTTACATTGTCCACGGCGATTATATCTTCCGGATCGAAGTGGCTGATGAGTGTGGTAGACTGGGTAGCTACTATTACTTTACTACCCCGCCGACTGGCCTGTCTGATCATACCGGCGAGCTTTGCGATGGCTACGGGGTGGAGGCCCAGTTCGGGTTCGTCAATGATGATTACTGCGGGTAATTCTGGTTGTAAAAGAAGCGTAGTCAGCGCGATAAAACGAAGCGTGCCATCTGAAAGATCTTGAACGCCATAGATAAATTCGCTGTAAATGTCCCTCCACTGTAGTCGCACAAACTCTCCCTCATTAGGCTGCAAATAAAAGTCTTGAAAAAATGGCGCGACCGCCTTTACATTCCTAACTATTCTTTTGTAGGCTGCTCTATGGTTTTCGCGAATGTTATATAGGAAAGCAGCAACATTGTCGCCTTGCGTATACAGGACGTATGAATCATTGACGACATGACTCAGTTTTGAGAAGGGCGAGTTCGGTTGGGTTTCTTTAAATGAATACGTAAAAAGTTCTTCAAGATAGGGCCCTATGCGATCAGCCCCGGCACCATCAGTATAAGTAAAGGCGGCTTCGCGCTTCCAATCCGATAGCGGTTCATAGTAACTTGGATCTTCTCGCACCCGATCATCGTGCACTTCTTCCTTAATCCGCACATACCCTTCTTCGGTCCTACGCAGAACGAAATTCAAACCCTCTTGCCGATCGTCCCACCAGACACTTCCCTCAATTTGTTCGGATGCCAGACCACTATGATGTACGAAGCGATCGAATCCTCCCCGGATGCTCATAAAGGACTGCAACCGTCCATTTGCCAGGGCGCGTAACAGTCTGAAAAAATCGATGAGGTTTGTTTTCCCCGCCCCATTCCCTCCGATCAGCACGTTGATCGGCTGAATGGACACCGTAGCGTCCCGTATCGATTTATACCCCTTGATGCGTATTTCGTCCATCTCCTGACCGCCGTATGCTGCCGTTAAAGGTACGCGTATTGTACGGTATAGGCAGAGCAGCTCTACCGTCAGGTCGACGTATCCACCTCATCCCACCCCAGTCGACCCAGGTGGCCCCTCACCCAGTTCAGCGCCCGATGCCGCTCGAAACTGACGCCGCGGTCGATCTGGGTTTCGTCCTGCTGCCCGTTGAAGAGCAGGTCGCGGAAGTAGGTCGTCGCCAGCTCGTTGAGTAAGTTCTCTTCGTAGATAGCGGCGGGGTCGCGTAGCCGTAGGCCCTGCAAAAAAGCTGCGGTGTCGTAGCCGGGGGAAGGAATACGGTCGACTAAGCGTTGCAGTGCTTCTTCGGAGTCTTCGTCCAGCCGGGGCAGCCGATCGACGATCCGTACGCACCACCCCAGGACGAGCGCCCCCTCGATTGACCAGGACATCCGCGCCCGGTCCTCTTCCGAAGCCTTGTGGTCCCGTAGGAAAGCCCGTTCCCGGTCCGATACTTCTTCCCACAGCCCTTCGGACTGCAACCACCGGACCACCTCCATTCGGTCGTCCGGTTCGTGAGCGAGGTGATACAGACTGTACAGCACGAGCAGCCGCTGCCCGATCTCCCGGGGCCGGCGGAAGGTTTCATTCCTGAAGTCTAGGTAGTCGAGGGAGCGCACCCGGTAGTTGCGGATGCCGTAGTCGATCAGTCGCGCCTCCAGTTGCAGCTTGCGTTGCAGTAGGAGGGGGTCCGACAGTTCCCGGAGCGCGGCCCGTTGTTCCTCTGTCCGGTACCAGTCTTCGTGCTCGGTCAGCGATCCGCAGCCGATGCAGCGTGTTTTTTCGTGTTGCGTCCCGCAGGCGGGGCAGCGCGCCCGGGTGGTGAAGGTATTCCAGCGGTAGCCGCAGTTGCACTGCCAGCGGGCAT
>CAZKPE010000287.1:0-4730 GCA_964554545.1 uncultured Lewinella sp. | reverse complement strand
GGATAGCTCGGGGGCGGTCGACTTGGGAGACTTTTCGCTAGAGAAGGTAGCCAAAGGTGATACGGAGAGTTTGGCTACTACCCTACTGGGAAATTTGGAGCTGCCGGATAAGAAACTACCGCCGAACACTTATAATTATACAAGCATCGAGCCTTGTGAAGCAATTGATAAGGATGGGATTGATAAAGAGGGTGGTCGGTCATGTTCAAATGCAGTTTACGGACCCACGGATGCACCCGTAACATTTTTTTTGAAGGATAAAGTTAAGTCACCAGTAAGTTCGGGTACCTCCCTTCCTAAATGGCCCGCGACGGGTGCATTTCACGCTTTCGCGGCTGAGTCCTACATTAGGGCAAAAACGTGATGACCAAGGAAGAGTATTTAGCGATTGCCGCCGAGCGTTGGCCGGAGCTTGAGGCTTTGGAAGCCAAGGGCGACTTTTACGCCTACGAAAAGCGGTTTGCCGAGATAATGAAGGAGCTTGAACTAGCGGTACTCCAAGCTCACCTGGGCCGGGCCCCTTCGAACCATCGAAAAAAAAGTCCATCACGACCACCTTCGGTAAGGTAGCGATGAATAATCAGCACGAGTTCAGCCGCTGGCCGGGCCGCTTCAAGTACAGCCCCCTGTGCCAGGAACGTATTCTCTACTGCGGGCAGTCAGAAGTTTATGAACAGGCCAGTGAGTTACTGGCCGAGGTCGGCGGCATCGCGGTGAGTGACTCGACCATTCAGCGGATGAGTACCCACTACGGCACTTTGCTCGGAGAACAGCTTTACGACGCTGATCAACGTCGCGCTGCTATCGCTGCCGAAGGGCAGACTAGCCAGGCAGTGCGCAGTGACCTGGGGGCGACGAGTGTGTCAGAGAAGACAACTGCCGGTGATGTGTCTGACGGCGGCGGCGGACCCATCGATGAAGAGGTAGTGTACTGCCAGTTTGATGGAGGATTCATTTTTTCGGACGCCGACTGGCAGGAAGTAAAGCTAGGCCGGGTCTTTCTTCAGTCGGACTGCCAACAGACGGAGAATGAGGAGCGAGGCAACCGGATCGTGAAGAGTGAGTACGCCGCTAGCCTAGGCCATTATACCGAGTTTACCCGTAGGTACGAAGTGCTCGTCCAGGAGGCCAACCTGCCGGGGCGCTCGTTAGTCTTCATCACCGATGGAGCGGTATGGATGCGCAACTGGATGAATGATCGCTATCCCGAAGCCACCCAAATCCTGGACTTTTTTCATGTCTGTGAGCACCTGGGCGAGTTTGCCAAGGAGGTGGTCAGTGGGCTGCGAAAAAACCACCGTCTATGGTATGAGCGGCAAAAGGAGGAACTCAAGCAGGGCAACCTATCATGGGTGATAAAGCGGATTGAGCAGCTACCCCTGAGGGCCGCCGCCGCTAAGCGTAAACGTCAACGTCTATTGAAGTACTTTGGTGACAACGCCTACCGAATGAAGTACGACCAGTATCGACAAGCCGGTTACATGATCGGATCGGGAGCCATCGAAGCGGCCCATCGAACCGTGGTCCAAAAGCGAATGAAGTTATCCGGGCAACGATGGTCAGATACCGGTGCTCAACCCATGCTGAATCTGCGGTGTGCTTTCAAAAGCGGACGTAGGCGAATGGTAAAAGATTTAATTAACCAAGCTGCCTGATCGCGAATGCGTGAAATGCACCCGAATTGACGGCTGTTATATCAGTATCTGTATCGCTATAATATCCTTTTGAAACAGCCGTATCACACAATAGGTTAATACGTTTTCTTATCGACTTACACGTTACTACTATCTCAGATAATTCACTATGCTGCTGAGCAAGAATTTCTTTTATGTCATCCATTAGAATAGAGTCGAAATTGTCAAATCTATTAACTAGGATGTTTTTATATGTAAATTCAGTTTCATTATCTCTAGACACAACTTTAGCTATATAATAGCCTAATAAAATAGTACATATCAACACAAGCGGTTCTAAAGGATTAATCTCAAAAGATATGATTGGATCAAGAGTAAAACTACCCCATTCTTTAAGAAGTACTGTAGACAATATTCCTAAAATATAGGAAGCAGTTGCGATTATTCCGCTCAGTACATGGTTACGCTTCATCAATATATTCCATTATATCGTCAATCAAATACGGTTCTTGAACTGATTTAAATGTAAGAATGGAAAGCACAGCATCTTTTCCAAACTCTCGGGTCAAACCACCGAATGCTTCTTCTAACCAAGATGTTCCATATCCAACTGCATCGTCCAAATCGATCAATAACTTTTTCCTACTTTGAACCGCCTCTTCGTACTTCGGTTTTAAAAGATTTATTCGAAACTCCTCTCCACTATAGAGGCCTTCGCTAGGGTATCTAGCTCCGGGAGTTCTAGAAAAGTCGGTTGCTACTTTAATCGTCATAGCCAATCCACTCTTTAAAGGTACATGATTCATCTACTTCCCAGTATACAAAGGTTCCATTGAAAGGGTTCTTCAACCTGATAAATTGGCTGTCGGAGCAATTGGCGTAGACATCGTTACTTATAAATTTCAAGTTTTTGATTTGTCCTCTAGAAAACACTTGCATGATCCCGGGTATTCCTTTGCCCCTGAAAGACTTTCCCGTGACAGTCATGTGAAATTCACCGGAAAGCATCATCCTCATTACTTCTATGTTGTCTTTAAAATTGATAATGTCCACTACTTTTAACATCCAATCAGCCCACTTACTCTCTTTAGGTTTTCTGGCGAGTGAATTAAATATGCCTACACCGTAATCCACAAACACAAAGGACACCCTTTTCTTTTCCTTCAGGTGGTTTATTGATAACCACCAATGTTTGTCTCCTTGATCGTAACCTGCGTGATTGTTTGTGTTTTGCATTAATTCAAGTAACACTCTATGAAGACCTACGACGACTTTCTTTTGACCTAAAATTGTTTGAGATACATCTTCAGAGGCCATAAGTCCTAACTCTGAAACAACTTTCGTTTCGGCTTGTGTAAGAAGCTGATTTTTTACTCCTTGATAGTAATAGGCTCTAGTTCTCTTTTTTCTTGCTAATTCTCTAAAAAATCCAGCGTTTAGTAGAACGTCTCTGCATTCGTTGTTATCTGGAAACGAACCTTCAAACAATATACCCTTTTCCCTATATGAAGCCATTATTGATATAAGGACCGCAATGGCAGAATAATCTATATGCTCCACGTCCGACAGTTCTATATATACTGGCTTCCGCTGCTCATAGTAAGTTGCGAGTTCAGTGATAAACTTGACGGTTTGGTTCGTGTTGGTTAATATGGAAAACTTTGCAGGTGGGTAACAGCTAACATAGTTTACTTTTTTACTTTTATTTATCTGATTAGTACGTTGAATAATGTCCCTCTCAAATTTGGGCCGTGATTTATAGATATGTTTAAGTTGTCGCTTTCTTTTGTCTCGTTTCTTTTCCTTCCTTCGTTTATCCTGGGATAGACGTTTATTTCGATCTTTTGAAAAACTCATTTGCGAATATAAGTACTATTTGACATTATCCAGCTGATTGTTTTAGGCTGTTGCACACAACGAGTGCCTACCCGACGGCCGCCTTTACCCGTTGACACTACGGGTGTCGACAATCTTTCAACCCAATTCTGAAGCAATGACAGCACCCAAAAGCACAACCGGCGGCTGTGCGTGGTAGGCGGTGTTGTGTGCATCTATTTTATAATAATTCTTTTTGTAAAGCAACCTGAAAAATCGTAGTCAGATGCAATGGTTTCATGGTATGGAGTAAAGTCATACGTTTTATTGCAGCTTATAATCATACTTCTACTTGTGCTATCCAAAGATGAATTGGTATAATGATATAAGTTGCCCGTTTGAGTTATCAAGGTTTCAGCTTGAATATGTATTATCCGTCCTTTATCCTGGATGACTCGAGCTTGAAATTTCGGAACCTTAATTTTTATGGTATCTAGAGTAGCCTTTTCTGATAGTTGCCTTTTGTCAAATAGCACATTGAAAACTAAACTGTCCTCACTGATCTTCATACTGGTAAATGTATACATCTCATACTGACAGTCTACGCTACTGTAACCCTGTAGAGCATTTAAATGCTGGCGTGAAAAGTATAATTCTTTAAAAGTTGTTGTCTCAAGATTCGATACATAATCTTTATAATCGTTGCTTCCCATACGGTTCAGCTTAACACAATATATTTTGTTGCTATCAATCTGAGTAATAATATCCATGTTTATTTTGTCTATATTTTCTGGGTCAAATTTTTCTTTATATTCTAGTACACAGAATCCTCTGTAGTATGAATCGTTAATTTTACTGCTAACCTGATATTCGCATATTTGGCTCGATGTTCCTTCAATGTCTAAGCAATAAAGAATTGGATCACTAATCATTGAGGAATTGATATAGTCCTTATCGAGGATCCCGCTGGACAGGTTACCGCTTGAATGACAGGCGAACACAGAGACTATTATAAGAATTTGAAGAAGATACTGCACTTATATATTCTGTTTTATAAATCGAATTTCTCTTCTAATACGATTGGAGCCACATAAATGTCCTGAGTGTACCGTGACACTGAAGCTTTTATGTCTAGAGTTCTACGTCCTGGGAGCATTGATTGCACACAACGAGTGCGACCACGCAGCCGGGGCTTCTTTCATTCGAAGTAACCAACTTCAACCCACCTGTAGCCTTCCCCTAGGCCGCTACCACGGAATAGTAGAATTGCCGATGTTCGGT
>CAZKPE010000286.1:0-4762 GCA_964554545.1 uncultured Lewinella sp. | reverse complement strand
CCCTCCCCCCGGAGCATGGCCTGTAGGAACCGGACATAATCCGCGGGGGTCGTTTCCATGCTCCCGGCGGCGTACTCCCGGTCCCGCTTCCGGCGTTCGATGACCTTCTTTCTCTTGCGGTGACCGACGGCGTAGTTCCCCTCGAAGCTTTCCCGCCAGAGGTAACTGCTCATCGCCATTCCGAAGGGCTCGAATACGTGGCGACGGGCTAGTGCCTCCAGCCCCTCGCCCGTGACCTGCTCCACCACCAGCTGTAACAGTTGTATGCCCTCCCCCGAGTAGCTGTAGAAGGTGCCCGGATCGTTCTCGATCTCCAACGGACGGCCGAAATTGATGCCCGTGGGGGTGAGGTAGCGCCAGTTCGGTAAGCCGGAGGTATACGACAGGCACATCCGGGCGGTAATCTGGCGGTGGCGGGGGTCGGCCTCCAGGTCGCCAAATCCCTCGTAAGCTTCGGGGAAGGGGTAGTCGCCGAGGGGCCGATCGAGGTAATCAACCAGCGGGCGGTCGAGATCGAGGGTGCCGGCGTCGACCAGCCGTAGCACGATATAGGCGAACAACGGCTTGCTCAGGGAGGCGGCGTAAAAAACATCGGTATTCTGCAGCGGCTCTCCGGTATCCAAGTTGCGGCTTCCGAGGGCGGATTCGAAAAGAACCTCCTCCCCCGTAAAGATCGTTACCGACAGCCCGTGGACATTCGCCGCTTCCCGCAGATCGGCGAGGTGACGTTCGAGCTCGGCGGCGGGAATGATGGTGCCGTCGATGCGGGGGATTTGCTGTGCGCTCATTATGGTAGCGATCAGGAAGAGGAATACAACTGAGGAAATGGTCTCGGACATGGCACTATCGGTTTGCTGGCATCTTACTCCAAAAGATAGGGGCCACGATTCCCGTTTCTGACATCCGTTGCCCACCTTATGATTTCCTTAGGTCTGTCCTATTGGACATTGGGCGAGGACGCAGGTGCAAGGTTTATCGTAAACTGGCCGGGGCAACCCCTTCGGATGGCCTGAAATACCGACCCAGCACCAGAGATTGCCCCCATAACATCAGCGGAGCCACTACCGCCGGTAGCCAGACGAACGGCCAGTAAAAGATAGCTACCATGGGCCGGGCGCACCCGAACTGCTGGTATCCACTCGGCGCGGGCCATACCGCCAGTGCGAACGTGAACGATGGAAGCGCGATTCCAACCACCTAATACCCCTGACCCACCCCCGCCCCATCTTCCCTACCTTCGCCCCATGGAAGACGCCGCGCTGCTGCCCACCCCCCTGCGCCAACTCCCCGAAGTGACCGGCCACTGCCTGGACGCCCTGCTCGTGCTCGGGGAAGACGTTGAGCTACGCAGCATCCGAGATTCACTCACCGGCGCCGGTTACCTGCGCGACAACGGCCGTCCCTACACCCACGCCCAGATCAAAAAGGCCTTCGAAGCCCTGCAGCCCTTCGTACACATGGGCGGGCAGTTCGTGACCATCAGCGATGAAAACCGCATGACCGGGCTGGCCGGGCGGGGGTTTGCCGAGAACGCCGCCCTACGCAAACTCGCCACCCAACGCTACCGCGAACAGGAGCAACCCAAAACCCGCAGCTACTACTACTACCCCGACCACGCTACGCTGGCCGCCCTGGCGCTGCTGGCAGACGGACCGAACACCTACCACAAGCACATCCGGCAACTCGGCGAGCCGCAGCAGCGCTTCCGGTACGCGGTGGCGGACTACGATTTTCTCTTCGGCGTACTCACGCTGCCGGAGCCCGACTTCTGGACCTGGCGCCAGCCATCCCTACAGTTCGCCTGCCTGGCCCACCTGGCCCTGGACGACGGGGAAGACCTCTTCGGTCCGGCGACCGATACCGCCCTCGAGATCCTGGCCCGCCAGGATTTTCTCGACCTGGAGCAGTACCGCCCCGCCGAACTCGCCGGCGCCCTGCTCCTACACCGCGTCCTGGACCACGAGCGGGTGCGGGCCAAGCACTTCGACCTGGACCTCCTGGCCCGGCTGCTGCGCAACGAAGAGGTCAACGAGGCCCTGCTCACCGAGCGCATCCATAGCCTGGAGGGACAGACCCACTTCATCGATATGGTCTTCCTCGCCGCGGCGGTAGCGCGCAAGCTGATCGACGGGGCCCAACTGGACCGTATCCTGCGTAGCAACACCGAAACCATGCACCCGGCCGGGCTGACCGCCTTCCGCTGCTGGGCCGCCAGCCTCAACCGCCGGGACGGGCAGTACGGAGAGCTCGAGTTTCGCAATCACCTGGAAACCGTACGCCAGTACGGGCTCCCCGATCTGCTCGTAGTCGGCTGGGTCAGCGCCTGGCTGGGCCTTACGCCACCACAAACTATGCTCGGCGAACTTATGATAGGAGCGGAAGAAAGCGATCACCTCCCCTGGCCCCAAATGGAACTGTGTGCCAGCCTATTGCACCTCTTCCCCGTTCACCCCGAGAGCGAGCGGTGGCGGGCGCGGACGCAGGTGCAAGGCGAACTCCAAATTCAAAGCGTGGTGCACTGGATTCCGATCCGGCCCCGCTGGGAATCGGCTCTGCAGGCGGTTGAAAAACTCACGCTAAGCCAGTCCGTCAGCGAACCGGAAGCAGCGGATACGCAGCCGGAATATCGCACCATCTGGATCGTCGACTTCGCCCGCCTGGAAGCCTACGCCAAGGAGCAGAAGTTGGGCAAGAAAGGCTACTCCAAAGGTCGGCGTTTGAAGTGGGAAGAACTCTATGCCCCCCACCGGCAGGCCTTCCGCATCCCCGAAGACCGCAACACCTTCAATGCCCTCTCCTACTCCGACGGGCGGGCCCTGCGCCCGGGCAGCTACGTGGGGGAGGATTACGTACGGGCCGACTTCGGGCAACTCCTCTATGAGTTAGCTGGCCATCCCCGCGTCTACCTGGGTGAGCGGGAACGCAACCCCGTGGTGCTGGTCCGCGAAAAGGCCGAAGTGCGGGTAGAAGATCGGGGGGACACCCTGCAATTGCGCTTCGAACCGCCCCCGATCGGGTCCGGCCACTACCACTGGAAAAAGATCACCCCTACCCGCTATGCCGTTTACGAACTGAATGACCGGCAGGTAGCCCTGGCCAAGTCGATCGGCTACGGCCTGGACGTGCCCGCCCTGGCCCGCGAGCGCCTGGAGGCCACCCTGGAAGGAATGCGCAGTGACGTGACCGTACAGTCGGACACCGACCTGCTCAAAAGCGACCTACCCGTCGTGGCCGGCTCGGACCACGTCAGCGTCCACCTGCTCCCCCTGGAGGAAGGCTACCAGGTGGAGTTCCTGGCCCGCCCCGTGGCCGGGCTGTCCGTTTACTTCCCACCGGGCCGGGGCATGCTCCGTAGCCTGATCGCCACCGAAGACGGCCGCCAGATCCTGGAACGCGACCTGGAAGGGGAACAGCGGGCTGCCCGGGCCCTGGTGGCCGACTGCCCCAGTCTGCCCGCCGCCCCATCCGGGGAGCACTACGATTGGCAGCTGGAAGATGAACGGAGCAGCCTGCACCTGCTGCTCGAACTACGCAAATTAGTGGCCGCTGAACGCTGCACCGTAGAATATCCGAAGGGGCAGAAACTACGACTGTCCGGGGAAGGCAAGATGGATGATCTCTCCCTCCGGGTGGGCAAACAACGCGACTGGTTCGCCGTCAGTGGGGAGGTCAGACTGGACGAAAACCGAGTGCTCGACCTGCAGTTACTCCTGCAGCAGCTCAAGGAGAACAATGGCGGCTTCGTCAAACTACAGGAGGGGGAATTCGTCGCGATTACCGAGGAACTGCGCGAACGTATCCGCCAGATAGAGGGGCTGTTGCACGAAAACCGGGGCAGTCTGCAACTTCCTACCTTGGCCGCGAATCAGTTCGCCGAGGTGGCTGAGGGGCTGGAGGACGTCGAGTTCGACCTCGAATGGCAGCAAAACCTCGAACGGATCGAATCCGCCCGGCACCTGCGTCCGCGCCCCCCTTCTCCCTTCGATGCCGAGCTCCGCCCCTACCAACGGGAGGGCTACGACTGGCTGATGCGCCTGGCGGCCTGGGGAGTGGGTGCCTGTCTGGCCGACGATATGGGACTGGGAAAGACCATTCAGGCGCTGGCCGTGCTGACCGCCCGCCGGGAGGAAGGCCCCGCCCTGGTGCTGGCCCCCGCCTCGGTGATCCGCAATTGGCGCAACGAGTGTCTGCGCTTCGCCCCCGCGCTGCGCCCGGTGCTGCTGGCGAAGAGCAGCGATACCCACCTGATCGACCAACTTGGGCCTGGCGACGTGCTGCTGGTGAGCTACGGGCTCATCACCTACGTGACCGAGGAACTAGCTGGCCGGAGCTACGCCACCGTCGTACTGGACGAGGCCCAGGCCATCAAGAACTACACTACCAAGCGGGCGCGGGCGGTGAGTGAACTGCAGGCCGATTTTCGCATCGCCACCACCGGCACCCCCATAGAAAACCATCTGGGGGAACTGTGGAGTTTGTTCCGCTTCCTCAATCCCGGCCTGTTGGGCGGACGCAAGGCTTTCAACGAAAAGTACGCCCTGCCGATCACCCGCGACGACGACGCCGAGCGGCGGGAGCAACTCCGGCGGCTGGTGCAACCCTTCATCCTGCGGCGGCGCAAGGACGAGGTGCTCAAAGAGCTACCGGCCAAAACCGAGGTCGTCCTGAGCGTGGAGGCCGGCCCCGAAGAGCGGGCGCTCTACGAAGCCATGCGGCGGGAGGCCCTGCGGGAAATTGCCGAGGCGGCCCCGGAAGAGAAGCG
>CAZKPE010000285.1:0-4769 GCA_964554545.1 uncultured Lewinella sp. | reverse complement strand
GGATGAAAGGGAGGTGGGGGTAGGTGGAGAGGATCTTATCGACCATATCCGCCTTATGCGATTTGAAAGACTGTACGGTGTCTTCGGCGGGGAGCCCGAAATCGCGCAGCAGGATAGGGCCGCGGGGCAGGTGGTTAATGTGCAGGAAATCGAGCAGGAGGTCGTAGAGGTTCCAGGGGCTGTTAGAGACGTAGAAGAAGGGGTTGTAACCTTTGGCGTCGGGGCCGTGCATCAGGGCGTTGTAGAAGTCACTCGTTCCGGCGAAGCTGCGGCGGTTGGATGCATTCTTGAGCAGGGTGTGCATCATCGTTTTGAGCTTAAAGCGGCTGGTGACGTCGGTTTTCAGTACCGTATCGTCGATGTCGCTGATGATGCCGTACTCGGCTTCCTGGGGCACGACGACATCGCTGTGGCTGATATGATTGACCGTGCCGTTCAGGGGGGTACGGATCACCTTCACGGTGGCTTCCTGCCAGAGCAGATCGTCGAAGTGGGGGGCGTCGTCGGGGTCGCAGCTGTGTTCGACGTGGAAGTAGCCTTCGCTATCCGTCGTGCGGTGAAAGCTGTGTTCCCCCCAGCTGATCTCCACTTCGGCCCCGTCGATCTCGCGGCTGTTGAAGCGCTTGAAATTGTTGACGATATTGTGCCAGAGTCGGTCGCGTTCGTTGCGGCTGATGCCCCGGTCGCGCAGTACCCGGCCGGTGAGGAAGAGGTAGTCGGGGCGGCCGAAGCCGATGTAGTTGGCCACGTCGACGGGTTTATCGTGGCCCCAGCGGAGGCGGTCGACGAGGTCGTCCCATTCGCGGTGGAGGTCTTTGGAGAGGGTGGTAAGCACGAAAATTTTTTTTGTCCAACAAGGGCGGCGGGGCGCAGGTGCGATGAAGGTCAAGGACCTCCGGATCAAGCGGAAATTAAGCGGGAACAGCGAAGGTCGAGGACTTCCAGTCCGAGAATGCGCAACAAGCGTGGGAAAGGGAGGGATTGACGGAAAAAAGGTAGTTTCGGGTCAGCACCTCTATCAAAGGCCCGGCGGTATGCGTGTCATCATCTTATTGGCAAATATTCTGCTCGTATTGCCCATTCAGGCTCAGAACGAGGCTGCTTCTCCACCCCGTTTCGGCCTCCACCTCATGCCCCTCAGCCTTACGAACGTCCTTCCTCGCTACCGGCTCGGTGGGATGGTTATGACCGATCGGATGAGCTATCTCCTCGATGTGGAATACGGTAGCGATCGGACGGTGGGTGCGCTGTCGTGGAATACCCCGGCGGATCGCTTCATTGGCGTACGGCCGGAAGTGCGCTACCTTTTGATTCCATCCGTCTCGGAAGATGTTGTGCGTCCTTATTTGGGTCTCGAACTACCCGTCACTTACTACGAGGATACCCAGGGCAACGGGGACTATGTCGCCGCGAGTGGTACCCGCTTTTCCTTCGACCGGGCCACGCAGGAGCGACTGCGGATTACGGCTATCTTGAAAGGTGGATTCACGATCCACATCGGCGATCATTTATACATCGATCTGTACGGCGGTACGGGCTACGGCAGCAGGCGAATACGCTACCTGGATGAGGTGAACCGTCGGCTGGCTACGGCGGAACCTACCAGGGAATGGGGCAGTAGCTCGGACCTGAAGCCGGCCGGATGGCACAATACGATCGAGGTAGCCCTCGGCTTTCGGATAGGCTACCTATTCTGAACTCATCGAGCTACCGCAACCAGTGCCCCATTCCCGTCAGCTTCGTGCGCAGGTAGGCTTCGTTTTCCTTCACCGGGTTCACGATCAGGGGTAGCCGGCGCACTACCTCTACCGGGCCGTCGTCGAAGGCGTCGATCTTCTCCGGGTTGTTGGTCAACAGCTGAATCCGGGAAACCCCCAGATCAGCCAGGATGCCCTGGGCCACGCCGTAGTGGCGGGCATCGACTTCAAGGCCCAGGTGTACGTTGGCCTCGATGGTGTCCAGCCCCTCGTCCTGTAGCTGGTAAGCCTTGAGCTTGTTGATGATGCCGATGCCCCGACCCTCCTGCCGCAGGTAAAGTACGACCCCCTTGCCGGCCTGTACGAGCCGCAGGGAACGATCGAGTTGCTCCCCGCAGTCGCAGCGCTTGCTACCGAATAGGTCGCCGGTGATGCACTCCGAATGGAGCCGAACGATGACCTCCCCTGCCGGGTCCATCTCGGGGTGGACGAGCGCCAGGTGGGGGGTGTATTCTTCGGCATCACCGGCGTAGGCGATCATCCGGAAGTCGCCGTAGGGCGTGGGGATGAGGGCCTCGGCGCGGCGGGTAGCATCGCTGAGGGAATCGGGAGGAGTGAGGGTCGGACTGCCGGTGAGGGCCATGCAGGGGGAGGTCTTGCCAGGGTAACGCCCCGGGGGGGAGGCGGTTTATTTGGTGGTGACCACGTCGATCCCGGTCAGGGCCACGCGGATGTCCTGCGTCAGGGCGTCCCGGTGAGCTTGCACCAGCGCCCCGCCGCCCGATTCGTTATTCAGCTCGCGGCTAATTGCGTTCAGGTTGGCCCGGATAGCCGCCCGTCCGTCGGCCGCCAATTTGTCGTTTTCGAGTTGCTTGATAAGCATCTCGACGTAGTTGGCTTGTAGCGTCCGGCCGTAGGTGCTACGGGTATTGGCCGTAGTGAAAATGCCCCGGCGGGTATCTTCCATCAGGTCCATGATGCCGTAGGTATCCGCATCGCGTGCCCGCTGTTCGATCAGGCGGCCCAGGCGGTCGTCGTCCATCAGGTAAGCCAGGGCGGTAGACTGCAACCGTTCGATCTTGTCGGAAACGCCGTTGGCGCTGATGCGCTGCAGGATGTCTTCGTTGATGAGCCAGTCGGGGGTAGTGAATATTTGCTCGTTCAGGAACTGCACGGCCGCCCGTTGCTTGTCGGCATCCACCACCTCGTAGACGACCTTATTTTCATCGCTACTGCGCTGCCACTCGTAGACCGAGCCGACGTTACTGGCGACGTGACCGGTGTAGCGGCGTAGCTGGCCGATGACGTTATCGTATAACTCTTCGAGGTCTTCGAAGTACTTGCCCTCCTCGGCCGTCCAGTCCTTGAGTTGGGGGACGATGCGTTTCAGGTTCTTGATGCCTAGCGTGGAGGCCAGCACGGCGTCATCACCGATGTCCTCGGTCTGGGCGCTCGCGTCGTGGCCGCCGCGGGTCTGGCGGCCGTAGCGGTAGACGGGGTCATCGGCTTTCTCCTTGATCATCTCGTTGAGCACCTTTTCTTCGTCCTTTTCGTCCGGGATAGGCAGGTAGCCGTAGCGGATGGCGTAGTAGTCGTAGGGGCCGATCTTGGGGTCTAGCCCGACGCCCTCGTCCTCCGGCTGGGCGACGTAGTTGAAGCGGGCGTAGTCCATAATGCTGGGGGCCACGCCGTTCTCCTGTACGAAGCCGGGGGTGCGCAGTTGCTCGACGGTGTAGGCGGGGCTGCTGCCCATATTGTGCGGCAGGCCTAGGGTGTGGCCGACCTCGTGGGCGCTCACGAAGCGAATGAGCTTACCCATCACCTCTTCGTCAAATTTGGGGCTGCGGGCTTCGGGGTTCACCGCGGCGGTCTGAATCAGGTACCAGTTGCGTAGCAGGTTCATCACGTTGTGGTACCAGATGATGTCGCTCTCCAGGATCTCGCCCGTGCGGGGATCGTGGACGTGGGGGCCCATGGCATTCTGAATATCGGTGGTCACGTAGCGGATGACCGAGTAGCGCACGTCTTCGGGGCTCCAGTCGGGGTCTTCTTCTTTCGTGGGGGCTTCCCTGGCCATGATGGCGTTCTTCAGCCCGATCGCTTCGAAGGCCTGCTGCCAGTCGTTCACGCCCTGGGCGATGTAGGGGGCCCACTCCTCGGGGGTGGCGGGGTCGATGTAGTAGACGATGGGTTTTTTGACGTCCACCAGATCACCGCGCTCCCAGGCTTCCATATCGACCGGCTCCAGGCGCCAGCGGGTGATGAACTTCTGCTTTTCGGCGCGCTGGGCGTCGAGTCCGTAGTTGGTCTGCTCGATGCTGAAGTAGCCCACCCGGGGGTCGTACTTCCGCGGCTCCATCGGCTCTACGGGCAGGCGGATGAAGCTCTGGTTCATCTCGACGCTCAGGGTGCCGGTGACGCGGTTGTCGGGCAGTTCGTCGCCCTTGTAGGTCAGTACGTGGCGCACCTCGACGTTGCTGGGGAAGGCCTTGGTCGACATGATCAGGCTGCGGTTCTTGTCCAGCCCCTTGATCTTGAAGTTCTTCCGCTGGCTGTCGTTCAGGGCACCGATCATCGGCTCGTCGTTGGTGAAAAATGGCGTCACGTCGGCTACGACCGAGTTGCTGTCCGGTCCGTAGGCCTTCACGTCGAAGGCAGCTACGATGGGCTCGAAGTTGTTGTTCTTCACCGACTGGTAGACCGGCAAATCCTCACTGGCTACGCTATTGTAGCTCACGCTCCGCAGCAGCACTTTCTCCCCGTGTTTCTGCCAGCGCACCACCTGTTGCGGGCGGCTTTTCATCCCGGCTCCTCCGAAGTTGAGTCCCTTCACGTGTCCGCTGATGCGGCTGACGACGAGAATTTCCTCATCCATCAATTCCAGCGGCAGCTCGAAGTAGGTCTTGCCTTCCTTTTGAATCACTCCGAACAGCCCTTCCTGTATCTCGGCGTCCTTCAGCAGCTCGGCGTAGGGATCTTTCTTTTCTTCGGTCTTGGTGCTATCGGCTGCCTCTTCTTGAGCGTATAGGTGTAGGGCGGGGACGCAGGTGCAGAGGAGGAGGGGGAAGAGTA
>CAZKPE010000284.1:0-4799 GCA_964554545.1 uncultured Lewinella sp. | reverse complement strand
AAGAAATTGGGTGCGACGGTCATCGTGCTTTCCCACAACAGCACCGGCAAGAACATCACCGGTCGATTGGCCGCCCGCCTGGAGGCTGGTTCGGTACCCGGTGCCAATGCCGTGCCGATGATGAAGGACGGCTACTTCACGGTCAAGAAGCCGGTCTTTTCCGGCAAAGCCTTCGCCGACGTGCAAATCCTGACGGACGTGAAGGTGATCAGCGTGGCCGGCAACTCCATCCCGGTCGAGGAACTGGGGCAGGCCGCCGCCTCCGTCGAGTCGCTCGACATCGAACTGCCGCAGCCCAAAACGAAGGTCATCAAGCACCAGGTCGCCAGCGGCCGTACCCCCCTCCCCGAAGCCGAACTGGTCGTCAGCGGCGGCCGCGGACTCAAAGGTCCCGAAAACTGGGAAGTCATTGAGAACCTCGCCGAAGCCCTCGGTGCCACCACTGCCTGCAGCCGCCCCGTGGCCGACAGCGACTGGCGCCCCCACCACGAGCATGTCGGACAGACCGGCGTCGCCATCCGCCCCAACCTCTACATCGCGGCCGGCATCAGCGGGGCCATTCAGCACCTGGCCGGGGTGAATAATTCGAAGACCATCGTGGTGGTCAACAAGGACCCGGAGGCTCCCTTCTTCAAGGCGGCTGATTACGGGGTAGTCGGCGATCTCTTCGACGTACTCCCCCGGCTGACGGAGGCGGTGAAGAAGCACAAAGGGCAGTAGTACAACGCGACCTGTGGTCGCGCAAGAAGCATGCGACTTGCAGTCGCGGGGGGTTACGCTGCCGGGACACTCGCCGCGCGCAACTACAAGTTGCTTCGTCCTCGCGCGATTGCAAATCGCGTTGTGCTAGCGCCGCCGCCGCCGCGTAGTCCGTATCCCCAGCACCCCCAGCAGCCCCCGCGTTACCTCCCGGGCAACGGTGCGGCCGATCTGCCGGGTCAGGGTGGAGTTCATCACCTTTTCGAGGGTTGATTTTTCGGTGGAGCGTCGCCGGGTGGTCGTCTGTCGGGCTTCCTCCCGTTGGGCTTTCATCTCATGCTGATGCTCGGCTTGTTTGGCGGCCTCTAGTTTTTCGTTCAGGATTTCATAGGCACTCTTGCGGTCGATCGCTTCGGCGTACTTGCGTACGAGTGGACTGCTGCCGACTAATTCCCCGATCTCCCGATCGCTGAGTACGTCCATACGACTTTCGGGGGCGCGTAGGAGGGTGCGGACGAGCGGGGTGGGCCGTCCCTTGCGATCCAGAGCGGTGACGAAGGCCTCGCCGGTACCGAGTTCGGTCAGGGTCTGGTCGACGTCGTAGTAGTCGGTGAGTGGATAATTCTCGCTGGCTAACTTGATGGCGCGGCGGTCCTTGGCGGTGAAGGCGCGTAGGGCGTGCTGCACCTTCAGCCCGAGCTGGCCGAGGATGTCAGAGGGGATGTCGGCCGGGTTCTGGGTCACGAAGATCAGCCCCACCCCCTTCGAGCGGATGAGCTTGATGATGGCTTCCAGTTGATCGAGCAAAGCATCGGTCGCTTCCTCGAAGATCAGGTGAGCCTCATCGATGAAGACGACCAGTTTGGGGCGGTCCAGGTCTCCCTCCTCGGGGAAGGTGGCGTAAATCTCCGCCAGGAGCTGAAGCATGAAGGTGGAGAAGAGCTTCGGGCGGTCCTGGACGTCGGTCAGGCGAACGATGCTCACGATACCGCGACCGAGCTCGTCCAGCCGGGTCAGGTCCTCCACTTCGAAACTCCGCTCCCCGAAAAAGCGCTCGGCACCCTGCCCTTCCAGTTCCACGACTCGCCGCATGATGGCTCCCACCGAAGAGGAGGAGATCCGCCCGTACTCTTTCTGTACCTCTTCCTTACCCTCGTTGCTCATGTATTGCAACAATTTGCGCAAGTCCTTGAGGTCAAGCAGGGGGAGTTCATGGTCTTCGGCGTACTTGAAAGCTACGGCGATGATGCCCGACTGGGTGTCGTTGAGGGCCAGCATCTTGGAGAAGAGCACCGGGCCAAACTCCAGCACCGTGGCCCGCAACCGCGCCCCCGGCTCATCACTCAGGCTCAGTAATTCCACCGGGCTGCCGCTCGACTGAAAGGGAATACCGATGGCATCGTGCCGCTCGTCAATCTTCGGATGGCCGGCGCTGGGTACGGCGATACCGCTCAGGTCGCCTTTAATATCCATCAGCAGGCTCGGCACCCCCTCCCGGCTGAGTTGCTCGGCGATGATCTGTAGGGTCTTGGTCTTGCCGGTTCCCGTGGCCCCGGCGATCAGACCGTGGCGGTTGAGGGTGCCCAGGGGGATGCGGACGAGGTGGCCGGTCTGGGTTTCTTCGCCGAGCATAGCTCCACCGAGGATAAAGGCGGGTCCTTCGAAGGTGTAGCCTTCGTCGATCATTTGCTGAAATGCTTCCTCTGTTGCCATCTTCTATCGCTTTACTTGATTCCACTGCCGCAGCCGGCGGTCGTATTTTTTCTGACTGAAGCCCCACTGTTGAGGGTCTACGCTAGCCTCTAAGCTCACCTCCAGCTCATCCGGCATGAGGTCGGGGAAGAAGTCGAGGCCGGTGATCTCTTCTACCTGATCCACCGGATGGGCATAATCCAACAGTGGTCGCTCACTCCGCTCGTTGGGCAGGACGAAGCCGATGGCCTTCTGCTCCGGCTCGTCCAGGTCCAGCAGCACCCGGAAGTAGCGGCGGGGGACGGCCACCCGGTTTTCCCGACCGATGTAGCCCAGTGGCGTTTCGGTAGTGACCGGCCCGGTGACCACGTAGAGCCGACCGTTGCGATTAGCCCAGTCGCGGGTCAGTTCCTCCAGTTCCCGCCAAATGCCCTGGTTGAAGGCCGGCTCCTGGGGGCCGACGTTCGACATCAGGAAGGTCTCGTCGGCCAGTTCCGCGTTCCAGGCGAAGTCGGCGAAGGGGGCCAGGTGGCCGCGGTCGTAATTGCTGCCCCGGTAGTCGTCGGGACTGGCCGAACCGCTACGGATCGCCGGGTCTTCCCGGAAGCGGTCGTTGCGCTCCGTCCATTCCCGTTGCAGCTTATCTCGGGATAGCACGTAAGCGACCCATTCAGCCTGCTCCCAGTCTTCGTGGTAGCTCAGTACGTAGCCGCCATAGGCCACCCGCTCGCCCGTGCCTCCCGTGGGAAGGTAGTAGTTCCCTCCGTCGTATTCCGAGGGCGATTGCACCTGCGTCCCCGCGGAAAAAGTCCGAAAAAGGGCAATGATACCGATGATGATGGCCGCGAAGAGCGCTACCCGGACCAGGGTACCCACCGAGGCCCCGCCGCCCCTTACGGCATGGTTTCTGCGCAGTTTGGCCATGGTGCGCAAGGTAGCACCTACTTTTGCTACATGTCGCACTACGTAGCCCCCTCCCTGCTCGCCGCCGATTTCCGCCGCCTCGACCGGGCCATCGAACTGGTCAATACCAGCGAGGCCGATTGGTTCCACCTCGACGTGATGGACGGGCAATTCGTACCCAACATCTCCTTCGGCCCCTTCATCATCGAACAGATCGCGCGGGATGCCGAAAAGTACCTCGACGTCCACCTGATGATCGACGCGCCGGGCCGCTTCATCGACGACTTCGCCCGGGCCGGGGCTAGCGGCATTACCGTGCACGCCGAGGCTTGCACCCACCTGCACCGGGTGATCGAACAGATCAAAGAGGCCGGCTGCAAGGCGGGGGTGGCGCTGAACCCCCATACGCCGGTCTCGGTGCTGGAAAACGTGGTGGAGATGCTCGACCTGGTGCTGATCATGACCGTCAATCCCGGTTTCGGGGGGCAAAAATTCATCTACCAGAGCATCCCCAAGATCAAACAGGCCGCCGACCTGATCGCGGTGCAAAACAGCCGCGCCATCATTGAGGTGGACGGGGGTATCGGACTGCAGAACGCCCGGAAAGTACTCGAGGCGGGGGCACGGGTGCTGGTGGCGGGTAGTGCCGTATTCGGAGCCGAGCAACCGGCGGAAGTGATCAAAAAACTGAAGAACATACCGGCCAGTCCGGTGCAGTACGTGTAATTTTGGGATATGCCGACACGCCGTAAATTTCTGACTACCACGGGATTGTTGGGGGCTGCCGCCGGCCTTTCAGCGCGCCCGAAGCTTCCCCACGGTCCGCCTGACTACAGCGACCTGGACGCCGCCCTGGCCCGCCCGGTCCTGCGGCGGGAACTCTTCCCCGACCCCGTCATCATCGAGAACTGCGAACTGCTGGAGCACAACGGTAGCTACTTCGTGCGGGTGCGCTCCACCGACGGGGCGGAAGGATACTGCTCGGGCCACAACCTACGGATGCCCCACCTCTACCCCATGCAGACGCAGCGGGTGAACCCCTTCTTCGTGGGCAAGGACGCCCGCGACCTCGACGAGCTGATGCAGGGGGTGACGATGTTCCAGAACAACTACAAGTATCAGGGCTATGCCCTCTGGATCCCCGTTGCCACCGCCGAAATGGCCATCCTGGACATGCTCGGCCGCATCGCCGGCAAGAGTATGGGCGAGCTGATCGGTGACATCGAGCGTACCGAAATCGCCATCTACCAAGCCAACAACAACCGCTGGAGCAGCGCCGAGGAAACCATCGAGAAAATAAAGGCCCTGCGCGAGAGCACCGGCGCGAAGGCCGTAAAATTCAAGTGCGGCGGCCGGCGCGAAAACCCGGAACCCATCCCCGGGCGTACCGAGCGGCTGATCCCGATGATGCGGCCCGCCTTTGGCGACGACATTACGATCTACGCCGACTGCAACGGAAGTTATCGGGGGCAGGAGGCCATCCGGATCGGCAAGCTGCTGGAGCG
>CAZKPE010000283.1:0-4825 GCA_964554545.1 uncultured Lewinella sp. | reverse complement strand
GCCCAGACCGCCTGCCCCGACGAATCGCCCATCAACGACGCCAGCCTGTGGGGCGGTTACGTAAATGGTCCCAATGGCGGCGTATTCGTAGCCGCTGACGTGCCGGACCCCGCTGCGATCTGCGAGGAGGCCCTGGCCTTCAGCGTGTCGATCGCCCAACCCAACTGGTGGCAGGGCGGCTTCAACTACGGGCAGGCGCAGAACGTCATCTCGAAGCCCGGCCAGCGCTACCGTCTGCGTATGCGCTACCGCTCGACCCTGCCCCGCAACATCTACTGGCGCGTCATCGACCGGCCCCTCAACACCTTCGGGGGGGATGCCGACAATACCCTCGTCGAGGCCACGCTGAACGCGACGACCGACTACCAGCAGTATACCGTGGAGTTCACCGCCCCGGCGGCCGACACCATCGATCATTACCTCTTCTTCCTGGGGATGATGGCCGATAACGTAGCCCCGGTCTACATCGACGACTTCACCCTGGAGGAAATCGACGACCCCATAGACTGCGCGGAAAGCACACTCAACGACCCCGACCGCTGGAGTAGTTACGTGTGCAGCGGCCCACCCCAGATCGTGGGAGAAGTGGCGGACGAGAACGCCGTATGCGGCAACGCCATCTTCGCCGAGCTGCAGCAGATCCAGAGTAGCCCCTTCTGCGCCGGCCTGCAAATTAACCAGGACGAGAGCCCCCGCTTCAACGCCGACGCCGACTACCGGGTCCGCTTCCGCTACCGCTCCGATACGGTCCGCACGATCTACTACCGCATGGTGCCCCGGGCGCTGGACAATAGCGATGGCGGCAATGAACTGGTAGCCGTAGACCTGCGGGCGACCACCGACTACCAGCAGTTCGACTCCATTGTGAGCTCCAATCCCGGACAGGATAGCATGCTCTACCACCTGTGGATGAACGGCGATAACCGGAATCGCATCTACATCGACGACTTCAGCATGGTGCAGATCGGAGGAAGCTGCAGCGAGGAGGACAGCACCTACAACGACGTAGCGAGCTACGCGACCTACGGGGGGGTAACGGTCACCGACACCGCCGATACGGAAGGGGTATGTGGCGATGCGTTCGCCATCCGACTGGCGGCCGTGCAGTCGAGTCCGTATAACGCCGGCTTCGAGATCAGTCAGTCGGCCGCCCTGGCGGACCGGAATGGCACCACCTACCGCGTGGCCTTCCGCTACCGGGCAGAAGCGGAACGTACCGCGCCGCTGATCCTGACCAGCCGGGAGCGGGGCACCTTCGGGACCAGTGATGGCCCCCAGCACTACTTCGAGGAACTGAATCTGACCACCGATTACCAGACCTTCGCCTACACCTTCACCAGTCAGACGCCGGCGACCGCTACCGACCAACTCCTGCATATGCTGCTCGCCGTAGGCAGCGATACGGCTACGATCTTCCTGGACAGCATCGTCATGGAGGTCGTCATCCCCGATCGGACGGAGCCGATGACGCTCTACGTAGACCCGGCGGGGAGTAACGAAAACCCCGGGGATACTCCCGGCGCGGACGGAGCCTTTCAAACCTTCCGCTACGGTCTCAGCCAGCTAATTCCCGGCGATACCCTGCTGGTCGCCGACGGCGTGTACGCCGAGAATAATCTCCGGGTACTCGGACTGATGGGCACCGCCGAGCGGCCGACCGTGATCCGCGCCGTGAACCCCTGGGGGGCCAAGGTCGCGGGCGACATCCGATTCAACATTAACCTCCAGGTGGAGAACAGCCGCCACGTGATCATCGACGGCTTCGAAATATATAGTACGGGCAGGTCCACCGAGACAAATTCCTCGACCGGACTGCAAATTTTCCGCTCCGACTACGTCACCCTGCAGAATAACTACGTCCACGACTGCGGCTGCAACGGCATCAGCGGGCGGGAGTCGGACTACATAACCGTGAGGCGCAACGTAACGCGCGACAATGCCCGCTTCAGCGAGTTCAACTGTAGCGGCATCAGCATCTACCAGCCGCGAATGCTGGACGAAGAGCCGGGTACCCACATCCTGGTGAGCCAAAATGTCAGTTTCGAGAACGAGGTCCGCATCCCCTTCCGGCCCCTGGGCTTTAACGTACCGACCGACGGCAACGGCATCATCCTGGATGACTTCAACAACACCCAGAGCTTCGGCGACGAACCCAATCCCTACGAGCCCTTCACGGCCGAGACCATCGTAGAGAACAATCTCGTATTCAGCAACGGCGGGGCGGGCATCAAGACTTTCGAGGTAGAAAACGTCACCATCCGCAACAATACGAGCTACCACAACAACTTCGTCCTCCAGGAATTCACCAGTGGATCGGGCGAGATCATCCTCCAGGTGCTGGGCGGGGAGGCCCTGGTGTACAATAACCTGATGGTTTCCGAATTCGCCTTCGCGGGCAATGCCTTTAGCAGTCAGACTGTTGGCGACGGCGAGGTCGTACTGGCGAATAACCTGGCCGTCGGGGAGGTTGTCCTCAGCGGCGACGAGCCGGAGCTGACCGAGAACCTCTTCGTCACGAGGGACCGGCGTAGCTACCCGCAGTTTGCCCAGGCGCGGGACTCGGTCTTCTTCCAGACCTTCGCATTCAGCTCCGTGGATGACTTCAAGCCCTTCTTCGGCTTACGGGAGAGCAGTCCGGGCATCAACGCCGGGGCCAACGATCTGGCCCCCGCCGTCGACCTGAACGGAGTCGCCCGGCCCATCGACGCCCTGGTCGACATTGGCGCCTACGAGGGGGCCGTGGCGGGCGTCGGCGACCTGCCGGCGGACGAGCGGTTGACGGGCATCGCCGTCACCACCCCCTCCGCGCTGGAAGTGGACGGAACGAAGGATGGACTCTACGTCGGGCCGACCTACCAGATCACCAAGCAAGTAGCCGGGGAGATCGACGACCGTAGCGACCTGAGCGGTAGCTGGACGGCCGCGTACACCGCGAGCAAGCTTTACCTGTACGTCGAGGTGAGGGACGATAGCCTGTCCGCGAATGACGGTGGCGGCATCCTGTCCGACAACATCGAATTCTATTTCGACGGGGATAACTCCGCCGGAGGCACTTCCGGTATCGACGACGCCAGCTTCACCATCGACCGAACGGGCAACTACCTTATCGCCACGGGAGAGCCGCCCCGAATCGCGGTCGCCGCCCGGGATACGGATGCGGGCTATGCTCTGGAAGTAGCCTTCGACTGGTCCGAGCTGAGCGTTATGCCGGCCGATAGCCTACTAATCGGCTTCGACGTGCGGATCGCGGATGGTGATCCCGACGAAGAGACCGTTGCCAAACTAGCCTGGGCCGCCAATGTGGACACACCAGGCATCGACTCCACCGTACTCGGCCTCCTGCAGCTTATTGAAGTCGAGGCCGTGCCCAGCATTGCCGCCGCCCGCGATACGGTGGCCGTCGACGGGATGATGGATTCGACCTACGCCGTAGCCACCGCCTACCCCCTGCGCTACGAGATTCAGCCCGGTATCGCGGATTCGACCGACTTCAGCGGTAACTGGCGCGCCCTCTGGGATCCGGCCGGCCTGTACTTCCTGGTCGAGATCACCGACGACATCCTGATCAACGACAGCGACAACTGGTACGAGGATGACGGTGTCGAGATCTACATCGACGCCGGCAACGAAAAGGCGACTACCTACGACGAAAACGACCATCAAATCGTCGTCGAGTACGGTGGTGACACGATCTACGATACCAAGGGTAACCTGGGCTCCGGAGCAAGCTCCAAAGTGCTGGACACGGAAGCGGGCTACACCGTCGAGGCCTTCATCCCCTGGACGGCACTCGGCATCGACCCCTCCGCCGGATACTTCCTCGGACTGGACGTACACGGCATCGACGACGACGCGGGCGGCGGGGGCAACGACGGCAAACTGGCCTGGTTCACCACCCTGGACGAGAGTTTTCAGAACCCGGCACTTTTCGGTACCGCCTTCCTGGCCGAAAGCGAGCCAAATGCGCTCAGCCATGGCCCCGCCCCCGGTGACTGGTTGCGAATCAGTCCGAATCCTACCACCGGTTCGCTACGCTACGCCTTCGATTCTCCCCGGCGGGGCGAGTTGCTGTTACACGACCTACGGGGGCGGGAGCTGCTACGGCGGCGGGTGAACGGCGGGCGGGGGGAACTCCGCCTCGACCACCTTCCCAACGGGACTTACCTGCTGAGCGTCCGTACGATTGATGGAAGTTGGGCACGGGGGAAGGTGTTGGTAGTTCGGTAGCGGGCAACGTATCGCATCTTTACCCCACCGTGCCCCCAAGTATCCGTGCAATTCCCCGGGCTTTTTCGTTGAACCGGCTAGGCCGTCGGGATGGCCTTGCACTGCTCGTCGTCCTCATCCTCCTGGCCATAGCCATAGCGATCGTAGGCGCGGAAGGCGACTTTCCACTAAACGATGACTGGTCATACGCCCGGGGAGTAGCCAGCGTAGTCGAGCAAGGGACGCTGCAGTTGGACCGCTGGCCCGCCATGACGCTGATCGCCCAAACGGCCGTCGGTATCGGCTTTGCCGAGGTATTCGGTTTTTCCTTCACTACGCTGCGGTGGGCGACGCTCGTCAGTAGCGGATTGCACCTGATCGTCTTTTACCTCCTGCTACGGCGGTTCGGTGGGGTCTGGCCGGCGCTGCTGTTGACAGTGTTATTGCTATTCAACCCCCTCTATTTCTCCCTGTCCTTCTCCTGGATGACGGAGGTGCACTACCTGCTGGGGGTGACGGGGGCGAGTTACTTCTTCGTCCGCTACTGTTCCCGGCCGGAGTGGAAGTGGCTGCTGGCGGCTACCCTTCTGAGCACATTCGCCGTGTTGATTCGGCAATT
>CAZKPE010000282.1:0-4852 GCA_964554545.1 uncultured Lewinella sp. | reverse complement strand
GCAACCAGGGCCCAGGCCACGGTAAGGGAATACAGGCTGTCACCGCGCTGCCCCAGGTAGAGGCCCAGGCCAATCAGCACCACGATCAATGCCGTCGCGATATAGACCGATACCGCGGGGGTGAACTCCACCCCGAGCTGACCGAGCGCCAGGGCCGTGGAGATGACGGTCGCCGCACTGATCCAACCCAGATAGAGCGTCGGGGCGAAGTAGGTCCAACCGTGGCGCGGATGCCCCACCTCCCGGACGTGCGCCCGCAAGGCTCTATACGCTCCCAGTAAGGCCAGCAGGTGCCAGAGCAGGTCGAGAAATCCAAGTATTTGATTGTCGCCCAGGCTGATCGGTACGAAAACGATACTCGCCACCCCGGCCAGTACGAGCAATTGGTACGCTCGCCGCAGGTGATCGGTATCCCGCTCGTTGCGGAGTTGCAAACCGGCAAAGAGTAACATCCCGGTAAAAATGACCCCCCATATACTGAAAGCGTAGCCCGCCGCGTCCACCCGCGTCTCCATATCGTCGGCGAAGCGGTTAGTGTCCAATTCCAGCAGGAAGGGGAGGTAGTTCGCAATGGGCACCAGGATAAAAGTAGCCAGCAGCAGGTAGCGCCAGGTACGGGTGGAGGAAGTGACGGACATGCGGGGAAGCTTTGGCATACAACCCAATCCAGCCCGCCGGGTTATCCATCTATCTAGATTTTGGATATGCACGAGACCACAAGCGAAGCGAGCAGAGCCATGCGGTAGCCAAATCGCCAATCAAGAATCGAGAATCAAGAATCGCAAATCCCCATGCCCCACTACGGAAAACAAGGCGTACTCCTCGTCAACCTCGGCACCCCCGACGCCCCCACCCCCAAGGCCGTAAACCGCTACCTCGGGCAGTTCCTCACCGATTCCCGGGTGATCGATAACCTCCCCGGCCCCGCTCAGCAAGTACTTGTGCGTGGCATCATCGCCCCCGTGCGCTCCGGCATCGTCAACCCATTTAAGGCGGGCGGCTCGACGAAGCTGTACCAGGAACTCTGGACCGAAAACGGCAGCCCCCTCAAGTACTACGGGGAGGTGGTGACCCAAAAAGTGGCCGACTTACTCGGTGATGACTACATGGTCCGACTAGCCATGCGCTACCAAAACCCCAGTATTGAAAGCGCCCTCAATGAGCTACTGGCCGAGCAGGTGAGCAGCATCCTGGTCTTTCCCTTATTCCCCCAGTACGCCAGTGCGACTACGGGATCGGTCCACCAGGAAGTCATGCGGCTACTCAGTAAACAGCAGACCATCCCCGACGTCAAATTGGTCAATAGCTATTACGAGCAGCCCGACCTGATCAAGGTGTTCGCCGATAACGCCCGCGATCTCGGCGACCTCGACCGCTACGACCACATCATCTTCAGCTACCACGGCCTGCCCCAGCGCCAGCTCAAAAAGGCTGACGACTGCAAGCACTGCTACGTCAAGGACAACTGCTGCTCCACCATCAGCCGCGTCAACCAGTTCTGCTACTCGGCCCAGTGCCACGCCACCACCCGCGCCATCACGGCCGAACTGGGGCTGTCCGAAGACCGCTACACGACCAGCTTCCAGAGCCGCCTGGGCTTCGACGACTGGGCCAAGCCCTACACCATCGACGTGCTCGAGGAATGGGCCAAGGAGAAAAAGGCCAAACGTATCCTCTGTTTCAGCCCCGCTTTCGTGGCCGACTGCCTGGAAACGACCATCGAGATCGGACTGGAGTACCAGGAAGAATTCGAGGAGTGGGGGGGCGAAAAGATCGACCTGGTGCCCAGCCTGAACGACGACCCCCGCTGGGTGAACGCGCTGGTGACGATGATCCGGGAGGAAACGCAGGTGGCCGTTGCGTAGCTTCGCCACGGATTTAACACAGATCAATGGGTAAGGCATTTTTTGTGACCGGCATCGGTACGGAAGTGGGAAAGACGGTCACCAGTGCCTTCCTGCAACTGGCCCTCGACGCCGACTACTGGAAGCCCGTGCAGGCCGGCGATCTCGACTTCGGCGACCGCGACCGGGTACGGTCCTGGACTGGCCTGCCCGCCGATCGCTACCACCCCGAACGCTTCCGCCTGCACACCCCCGCCAGCCCCCACTACGCCGCCCGGGTGGACGGGGTGGACATTCAGCTCACCGACTTCACCCTCCCCGACTCGGGTGACCGCCCCCTGCTGGTGGAGGGCGCCGGCGGACTGCTCGTGCCCCTGAACGAGCAAGATACCATGCTCGACCTCGTGCGGCACCTGGACCTTCCGGTCATCCTCGTCTCCCGTCACTACCTCGGCAGCATCAACCATACCCTGCTGAGCGTAGAAGTTTTGCGCGGACGCGGGTGCAAGCTCTGCGGGATAATTTTCAGCGGCGGAGGTAACCCCGAGAGTGCGCGGATCATTGAGAAGCTCTCCGGGGTGCCGATATTGGCGGAGTTACCAGAAATGGAGGAGGTGAGCCGGGATGCCTTACATTCGGCCGTCGCCAGTTCGGTGAGGGAGGAACTCCGGCAGCTGATCCGTTAATTATCCACCCCGCCGCTCCCAAGGCCCGGCCGACGGGGTTATGCGTTATGAAAATCCTCATCGTCCGCTTCAGCTCCATCGGAGACATCGTGCTGACCACGCCGGTCATCCGCTGCGTGAAGCAACAGACGGGGGCGGAGATCCACTTCCTGACGAAGCAGCGATTCGCCGCCACCGTCGCCCATAATCCCTACATCGACCGGCTGTGGACGATCGAGCGGGAACTTCCCGAAGTGCTGCCCGATCTCGCGAAGGAAAATTTTACCCACCTTATTGATTTGCACGGGAACCTCCGAAGCCTTCATCTAAGTCTGCACCTGCGCGCCGCCGCCCTCCTGCACGGCCGCCGCCCGCCGCGGGTAACCACCTTTAATAAGCTCAATCTGCGCAAGGCTCTGCTGACCCGTTTTAAAGTGGACCGAATGCCCGACCGCCACATCGTCGACCGCTACCTGGACGCCGTCCGCCCGCTCGGGATCCAAAATGACGGGGCCGGACTGGACTACTTCATTCCTAATACAGAACGGGTCGTGCCCCCCTACCCCAGCTATGTGGCTTTCGTGATCGGGGCCGCCCACGCCACCAAATGCTTGGAGGAAGAACAGCTGGTCGGGATCTGTGCCCGCATTGATCACCCCATCGTCCTACTCGGCGGGCCGGGAGAGGCCGAACTCGGAAAGCGGATCGCCGCCACCGGCAGCCACATTACGAACGCCTGTGGAACCTACTCCCTGAATGGCTCGGCCGATCTGGTACGACAGGCCGCCGTCGTCATCACCCACGATACGGGACTGATGCACATCGCGGCCGCCTTCGGAAAGCGGATCGTGAGCGTGTGGGGCAATACGGTGCCGGCCTTCGGGATGTATCCCTACCTACCGGAGGGGCCGGAAGCGGTGATCAGCGAAGTGAAGGGGCTGAGGTGCCGGCCCTGCTCGAAGATCGGATACGGGGCTTGTCCGCAAGGGCACTTTCGCTGTATGCGGGAGCAGGACCTGGAGGCGATCGTGCGGGAGACGCTACTCGCGGTCAAAGCGTAATTCCTGCAGCACCATCCGGTCACCCTTGCGGGCCACGTAGACGTACACCCGGTAGCTGCCGGTAGCGGTGGCCAAATTGCCGATACAGTACTCGGCATCGTCGGATTTAGAGGAGCCCTGGTGGACCTGGCTGAAGCCGGCCGGTGCGTTGGCGGCGAAAAAAGCCTGGAGCTTACTTGCGGCCTGCTCGCGGGAGTACAGGTTTTCCTCGGTGGGCAGGCTCAGATCAACCTCCGCATCCATCATCCCCTTCAGGGCAGCCAGATCGCCCCGCCCGAGGGCATCGGTGACCTCGCCGATCGTCTGGGCCGCGAGGGCCTGGGGGGCCAGCAGGGGCGAACAAAGGAGGGCCAGGGAAACGATCAGGATGTGCATAAGCGGGGTGTTGGGTGAAGTCCGCGGTGTAAAAAACGCACCGGCGGCTCGCTAGGTTACAGAACGCGGCTCAATTTAACAAAGTCTGCCGGAGATGTTAAGTTATTCCCGCCGCTGGTACTTGGTAGTTCTCCGGCAAAAGCCTACCTTTGCGGGCCGCAACCCGCGGTCAAAATTTAGCAGTCATGGACGCCATCTCTTTCGTACACGAACAGGTCAGCAAGCAGACCAACCACCCCGACTTCCGCGCCGGCGATACGGTCGTCGTCGACTACCTCATCACGGAGGGCGAGAAGTCGCGGATCCAGCAGTTCCGGGGCGACGTGATCCAGATCAAGGGAGAAGGTGCCACGAAGACCTTTACGGTCCGTAAGATGTCCAACGGCGTTGGCGTGGAGCGGATTTTCCCCCTCACCTCCCCCAGCATCGATGCCATCAAGGTGGTCAAGCACGGTAAGGTGCGCCGCAGCCGCTTGTTCTACCTGCGTGACCGGGTGGGTAAGAAGGCGCGTATCAAGGAGCGTCGGGTCTAGTCCTTTACGAAGATGAACAATTCGGAGCCTGATCTTCCCTTGGGGGAGGGTCGGGCTTTGTGTGGTTGGTGAAGAGGGGTTCGCCGCGGACTGAACGCGCGTTGCCGGACGGCTCTGCTCGCTCCGCTCGGTTAGGGGAACCACGGATAGCACGGATTCACACGGATTTACTTCGTAGCTGCTTCGCGGTGGGGCACGGATTCCGGTGGAGGCGGTATACGCCGAGCAACTACCTGATCACATCAGGACGCTACAGGACACCCGGCCGATCCAAAACTCCTAACTTTCGAGGCACCCCGACACCCCGACACCCCGACAACCCGACAACCCGACAACCCGACAACCCGACATGACCGCCACCGCCATCCGCCGCG
>CAZKPE010000281.1:0-4861 GCA_964554545.1 uncultured Lewinella sp. | reverse complement strand
AGAATCAGATTCGCGTCCAGCTTCGGCCAGCCCTGCATCTCCGGCTTGTTGAAGCGGGGAATGAACAGGATGTTCCGGCGGACCAGAAAGATTACCGTCGCCACAAAGGCTAGTATACTTAACAGCTCAATGGTACTAATGATGACGTTGTACATCCCCCCCAGCGGCCCCAGGAACCAGCGGTGAGCACCAAAAATCCCGTCAATAAAGATTTCGATCAGCTCGATCTGAGTAAAGACGAAGGCTACATAGAGCATCAAATGCAACACGGCCGGAATGATCCGCTTGAACATCTTTTTCTGCCCGAAAGCCACCAGTAGCATATTCTTCCACCGCTCGCTAATAGGACCGATTACCTCCTCATCCTTACCCAGCATGACGTTGGCGTATACCTTACCGAACTGCACGTAGGCAAACCCCAATGCCAGCAGGGCCACCACGGCAAAAATGATCGACTGTACCATGAAACAAAGGTACGGCGGGCGGCGGGGATTCGGGACGGCTAGCGAATTTTCGCTGACCCCTTCCGCGCTGGATTGGTCCCCCCGCTTGTTATCGCGTGGCCCCCAGGTCGTCCCCGGCATAAAACCTCAGGTCCTTATCCCGTAGCAGTTTGGTCCAGAAGACAATTTGCCCGGTGTGGTAGCTCATGTGCTCCACCACGTGCATCACGATTAACGCGCCGTCGTGGACGTAGGCCTGCACGGGACGCTCCCCCACCAGCGAGGAGGCTGTTTGTGACTCCAGCGTGCGAAGTGCCTCGTCAACCTCAACCGCAAGGCGATGCATCAGCTGAACTTTCGTCACACCCGCCGTCGTAGAAAATTCGGCCTCCCGATGCCGATCGTCCGGGGCTCCTCCCAGCCCGCTACCTACCCACTGCCGAATATTCCCGCACAGGTGCAAGATTTGATTGCCCACGCTATTGCTATTTCCGTTCGGCCGTTGCCACACTTCCTCCTCCGATAATTCGTCCAGGCAGCGTTCAATGCGCTCCCGGTTCCAGGCGATAAAGTGGGCGGCGGCGCGCAGGTGCAAGCCGGTGAAGGAAGGTGTCATCGCTGAACCAGATCAAGGTAGTGGGCCGATGCCTCGAACAGCCTCCCGTCCCGTTGGAAGTAGTCCTCATTTAAATTGAATACGCCCGCCTGTGTGTTCGACCAGCCGGCCCCGGGGTCGGGATGATAGCTGCGCATGGTTTCCCAGTTCGTGTAATTTTGGTGGCCGTTGGTTTCCAGCAGCCCCATGCCGTTCAGTCCGGGGAAGGGCTTGAGGCGGGCCGCTACCGCCTTATTCCATTCCACCAGGATGGGATTGACGGTCAAATCGGCACAGAAACAAGGTACATCACGCTCGTAGGCCAACTGGGCAATCCGTAGCGACATGCTCATTGTCTTCGCAATGGGTTTGAGCGCAATGGCGCGGTAGCCCATCTCGATCCGCTCCAACGCATCGGTGTCCGTGTGGGCACTCTCATCGGCCGCCAGCCGGACCTCGATGTCGTGGACGTCGATGTCGGCCTGCTCGGGGAAGGGTTCTTCAATCACGGCGATCTGCTCGTAGGCGCCGATTTGCCTGGCATGGTCCAGTAGGCGGAGCAAAGTCTCTTTTTCTTCGTAGCGCCCGTTCGCATCGAAGTAGTAGGGCAGCTTTCCACTGGCGGTGTAAGGGGTGCGCCGATCGCCGATAGCCCGGTGGATGGCGCTCAAACGCTCCTTATCCTTAGCCAGCATCTCCTCCTGAGTGCCCGGCTGCCCGATCTTGATCTTCATGAAGAAGTAGCCATCATCGACGGCCTCCTCGATCTCGCTGATCGGAACGGTATAGGCCATCAGGGGGATGCTGGCAACCCGCTCGTTGCGGTGCGAAAGGGCCGGACGGTACCGTTCGGGGATCAGCGCGTCGAAGTCGTCGGTCTCACGGTGGCGGGCGTAGAGCATCCAGGCGGCGTTGTCCAGGCCGACCAGGGCGTTCAGCACGAAGGTTTTACGCAAGTCCTCCCGACCGGTGATCGCTTTTCCGTAGGCATAGACTTCGGGTAGCAGCTGATCCAGCAGATCGTCGGGGTCGGTGAAGCTTTTGCCCCGGGCCAGATTCATGGCGTATTCCGTGATGGCGTACATCAGGGCGTTGCCGGCCGCTTCGGAGTTCCCGCTGAATACGGAGGCATCCGACCAGAGCACGTTTTGGGTGCAAAGGCCCAGCCCCTGCTTACCGGCCTCGCTCTCGAGCAGACTCACCGTCTGCCAGATCTCGGACATATAGCCCCCCTTAAAGCCGAAAGGCCGCCGCAGTGGCTCCCGCTCAAAGTTTGAATTGACCGATGCGATGGTGATCATGGGACTGGGAATTAGGCTCGCCGCAGCGGGTAGCTCCGACAGCATTCCTACCCCGGACAGCAAGCTGGCTTGCCTCAGAAATTGGCGGCGCGAGGATACGTAAGGACGGTAAGGCATACGCTTAGTTTAGCTATTTCTGAATACGGTGACATCATGCCGCAGCCGGTCGACTGCAATGGCCATCCGTCGCGCCTCGGGAAGCTGCTCTTCTTCGGCGGTCAGCAGGGGGTATTCGGCGTGGAGGGAAACTGGAACGGCTACATCCAGTTCCATCAATTGCTTGTTGAAGGATCCAAAATCTACCGCCCCCTCCCCCAACGGGACGTTCCGGTGCGTCCATTTCCCCTCCTCATTCTGCTGCCAGGTAAAGTCCTTGACGACTACCGTAGTCACGAACGGCGCTATGGCCCGCAGGTCATTCTCCCAGGAACGCGCACCCTCATATACCGCATGCCGCACGTCGAACTGACATCCGATGTAGCGGGTATCCAGGCCACGCAGGCCCAGCGCTATATCCCAAACCGAGGCACCAAAACGGGTTCCGGCGTGGTTTTGGTAGTTGGCGCAAAGTCCGAAGCGGGCGTTCAATTCCGCCAGTTCGGAAAGCCGGCGGTGAATGTCGTCCAGCTGTGACATAAGCGGTCGCCGGTCATCGTAGGAGATGTACCCCATCCGGTAGTGGCGGACCCCATTATCAGCGAGACAGCGGAGCAAGTCCTCGGTTCCTGGCTCGTCGGCAGAAGTGATCCGGGTGGTGACCAGACCGACGGTCAATCCTCTATCCAAAAGCGCCCGGATCGCAATTGGTAGGTCTTTCGTTGCCCGTTCCGGCTCCACGTGCCCGCCCGGACGAACGGTAAGGTCGGCCCCGTCAAAGCCCGCCTCCACCAGAACGGTTGCCAAGTCGGTATAATCCAGCCACTGAAGATGCTTGGTGAAAAAGTGTAGGGAGGGGGATGAAGTCTGCGGGCCGCTTTGCGTTCGGTTCAACCCTTGCACCTGCGCACCGCCGCCCAACAGCATGGCGTACTGCAAAAAAGATCGTCTCTGCATAGCTAGCTCGGTAGCGCCCAGGGCTGACGGTAGGTGTAGTGGAGTAGTTTGTTGGCCGCTTCCAAATTGATGATGCGCTCGGCGTCGGCGTCCCACTCGATGCGCCGTTTGGAAGCTAGCGCGATGTTGGCCAGATGGGCGAAGCAGGTCGAGCGGTGGCCTTCCTCGGCGGTACACCAGGGTTCTTTGCGGGTACGAATGCAGTCCAGGAAGTTACGGATCAGGCGGGCGGTGCTGTTTTCCCGGATACCCAGATCGCCGTAGGCGGCATCTTCCGCGAGCTCGTAGTCGACGGCAGCTACCGGGTCCTTCCATTCCTGAAACTGGCCGGCACGGGCCGGGGTGATGTGGTAGCCGTTCTGACTGGCGGTGAGGCTTCCCTTCGCGCCGTTCAGCAAAATCTCTCCCCCCTGGATGCCCGGCCCACTGCTCGCTTCGTGAATACTAAATTTGACGACGGCCCCGGCGGGCATCTCGAACAGTACCTCCATCGTATCCGGGATGGTACGATCGTCCCGGACGGCATACTTCCCTCCGCTTGCGCTGATCGCGACCGGCGCACGCTGGTCCATCAGCCACCGGATGACGTCCATATAGTGCACCCCCCAGTTGCCCATCTGACTGCTGTAGTCCTGCCACCAGCGGAAGAAGTAGGGTGCGATATTGTACTGGTAGGGCCGTGCGGCACGGGGACCCTGCCACATATCCCAGTCGAAGTCCGGCGGCGGTGCTTCGGGGGAAAGCCGGCCGATGCCGTCGGGATACATATTACTGATACGAAAAGCCTGGGCCGAAGTGACCGGGCCGATAAGTCCGTTACTCACCTTTCCGGAGAGCTGCTGGTAGACCGAGCTGCCGCGCCGGTTCAGCCCCACGGCGCACACCCGCCCGGTACGTTTTTGCGCCTCCACGATGGCCCGCCCCTCGCGTACGGTGATGGTCAGCGGTTTTTCGACGTAGACGTCCTTGCCGGCTTCCATGGCCGCGATGGCCTGTAGGGCGTGCCAGTGGTCGGGGGTGGCGATGACTACGGCATCGATGTCGGGTTCCTTAAGAAGGTCCCGGAAGTCGGTAAAACGTTTGACCTTTTCCCCGAACTCCTCCCCCAGCCGGGGTACTTTTCCGGCGGCGCGGTACCGGGGGTGGACGTCCTCCAGCTTACGGGTGACGTAGGGCTTGTACACGTCGCAGAGAGCGGCCACCTCCACGTCCTCGTTTTCCATGAACCAGTGCATAAGCTGGCTTCCGCGGTTGCCGAGTCCGATGAAGCCCACGCGAATCCGGTCGGAGGAGCGGGACCGGGAAGTGGCGGACAGGGGACCGGCCACCGAAAGACCGGCAGCGGTGAGCGCGGTAGTTTTTACGAACGTTCGGCGGGTTGGCATGATCGGTGTATTTAGGCAATCAAGATAGCGTGCCCGACGCAAAGCCAATGTGTAGCGGGATTTTACCTTTGCGCGCTATGCAGT
>CAZKPE010000280.1:0-4904 GCA_964554545.1 uncultured Lewinella sp. | reverse complement strand
TCAGTGATTTACGAGCCATAGGTCGTTAGTTGTTATTCTGGTTCTTGAAGGGCATGCCCAGGGCACGCAGTAAGGCGAGGGCCTCGGCGTCGGTCTTCGCGCTGGTCACGAAGGTGATATCGTAGCCGGTGATGTTGGCCACGTCGTCCAGGCTGATCTCGGGGAAGATGATCTGCTCCCCTACGCCCATGGTGTAGTTCCCCCGGCCGTCAAAGCTCTTGTCGCTGATCCCGCGGAAGTCACGTACCCGTGGCAGGGCGGTGCTGATGAGGCGATCCAGGAAATCGTACATCTTCTCCCGCCGCAGGGTGACTTTGGCACCGATAGCCATGCCGTCCCGTAGTTTGAAGTTAGATACGGACTTCTTCGCCTTGGTCGGAATCGCTTGCTGACCGGCTACGAGCGTCATCTCCTTGATGGCGTTCTCCACCAGCTTGCGGTCCTGGGTACCTTTCCCGACACCCTGATTGATCGCAATCTTCAGCAGACGGGGCACCTCCATGGGCGAGCTGTAACCGAACTGCTCCTGCAGCTGGGCGCGTACCTCCTCGTCGTACTTCTTCTTTAGTCTTGGCGTGTAGCTCATTAGGCGATGATGTTATCGTTACGCTTACCGTAGCGCTGCATCTTTCCGTTCGCGTCCGGCTTCCGGCCCACGCGGGTGGGGGTTACCTCATCGGCGGTCGGATCGACCAGCATCAGGTTGCTGATATGGATAG
Organism: uncultured Lewinella sp.; assembly: GCA_964554545.1. Lineage (GTDB taxonomy): Bacteria > Bacteroidota > Bacteroidia > Chitinophagales > Saprospiraceae > Neolewinella. Next base: position 4,185 of record CAZKPE010000280.1, on the reverse strand, counting down.
GGGCGGCTTTTTCCACAATGCCTCCGGCTGAATCCTCGGTCGGCTTCTGGTGCTTCTTGCGCAGGTTTACGCCGTCCACTAAAGCGCGATTCTCGTGGGGGAACACTTCGAGGACCTCGCGGGCCTTGAAGCGATCCTTATCGGCCCCACTGATCACGACGACCATGTCGCCTTTCTTGATCTTCAGCTTGGGCGTGTGCCGCTTCTGCTTGTCTTTATAGGTCTTGTTAGCCATTGCAGTATACGTTTAAAGTACCTCGGGGGCGAGGGACACGATCTTCATGTAGTCGCGGTCCCGCAGCTCACGGGCGACGGGGCCGAAAATCCGGGTACCCCGGGGCTCCTCAGCGGCGTTCAACAGCACCACGGCATTGTCGTCGAAGCGGATGTAGGAACCGTCGCGGCGACGGATCTCCTTCTTCGTGCGCACGACCACGGCCTTGCTCACCGAACCTTTCTTTACGTTACCGCCCGGGCTGGCGTCCTTTACCGACACGACGATCTGGTCGCCGATGCTGGCGTAGCGTCGCTTCGACCCGCCGAGCACCCGGATACAGAGTACTTCCTTAGCCCCACTGTTATCGGCTACGCGTAGACGTGATTCCTGTTGGATCATGATTAATTTCTTTAAGGCCTGAGGGGGCGGTTATTTCGCTTTTTCAAGTACGGAAACCAGGCGCCAGCGCTTGCGGCGGCTGAGGGGGCGGCATTCCATGATGCGCACCACGTCCCCGATCTGGCACTGATTGGACTCGTCGTGGGCGATGAGTTTCTTGCTCTTCTTCACGTACTTGCCGTAGATCGGGTGCTGTAACCGACGCTCGATGCTGACGGCGATCGTCTTATCCATTTTATTGCTCACCACGATACCGTCACGGGTCTTGCGCTCATTGCGGCCGCTCTTGGTAGCGGGCTCTTCGGCTTCGGAGTAGGCACCTACCACGCGGGGGGCTGCCTCGACAACGATTTCTTCCTCGGCGGGGGTTTCGGGCGCGGACGCAGGTGCAGGCTCAGTGGAGTCATCGGACGAACCGACCACTTCCGACACCTTCTCAACGGCCGCTCCCGCCGTTTCGGCTACGGTTTCCACCACATCGGATGCAGCGTCGACTACGGTGTCGGCGGCGTCCGTGATCTTATCTAGTAGGCCACCGTTTTCGGTCTGAGCCTGCTCGTTCTCCTGCTCGGGGGTATTCTTTTCCTCGGTACTCATCTGATCCATTACTTTTTACGACGGCGGCGGCGGATGTTGTCGCGCTTGGCCAAATCCTCGGCGGGCAGGGCTTCCAGTTCCCGGCGGCGCATTTCAGTCTTGATACGGGCAATGTCACGACGGACGCTGCGCAACTGCAGTGGATTCTCGATCCCGTTCACCGCGTGATCGAACTGCATCTTTTCGTAGCTGGTCGTCGACTCGTTCAGCTGATCCTTCAGATCGGCGTCGGAGGCATCCCGCAGCTCTAGTGTTTTATTAGTCGCCATTCGTTAGCTATTGTTCGGTTCGCGATTTACCCCTGGTAGTCTACGCGGGTGATGGTTTTGGTCAGGACGGGCAATTTCTGCGCGGCCAGGCGAAGAGCTTCTTCGGCTACTTCGCGGGTCACCCCATCCAGTTCGAAGAGCACGCGGCCGGGCTGCACCTGGGCGACCCAGTGGTCCAGGGCTCCCTTACCCTTACCCATCCGCACCTCCAGGGGCTTGCTGGTAATAGGCTTATCCGGGAAGATGCGGATCCACACCTTACCCTCCCGCTTCATGTGACGGGTCATGGCAATACGGGCGGCTTCGATCTGCCGGTTCGTGATGCGGCCGGAATCCAGGCTCTTCAGCCCGAAGCTACCAAAGGAAACTTGGGTACCACGACCAGCCAGACCGCGGTTGCGACCCTTTTGCTGCTTGCGGTATTTCGTTCTTTTCGGCTGTAACATGATGCAATTTTTAGGAGGGGCTCGCTTAGAGCGGGGCAAAGGTACGGTTTTCGCCCCGGAATCAAAAGGACTTCGCCCCTTTTCTTCGGAGCAAAAGAAAGCAAGGTAGCAGAGGCCATCTTTTGCCAATGCTACCCTGCTTCCGGGTGGCGGGCGACCAGCGCAAACGCTGTTTGATGGTCACCGGGTCAGTTGTTCTCGCCTGCGGCGGTTCAGTCAGCTGCCTAAGACAGCTTGCGTAAGTTAAGGGTATCGACGGATTAGCGGCGACCGCCACCCCGACGGCCTCCTCCGCCTCCGCGGCCGCGGCGCTCGTCGCCCTTGGTGGTCAGTCCGGCGTTCGGGTTCAGGTCCCGCTTTCCGAGAACCTCGCCCTTACAGAGCCAGACCTTGATGCCGATCCGTCCATAGACGGTATGGGCCTCTTTGTGTGCGTAGTCGATGTCGGCCCGGAAGGTGTGCAGGGGCGTACGTCCCTCTTTATACTCCTCGGTACGGCTCATATCGGAACCGTTCAGACGACCGGAGATGCGAATCTTGATCCCCTCGGCACCGGCACGCATGGTACTGGCGATGCTGGTCTTGATGGCACGGCGGTAGTTGATCCGGGCTTCGATCTGGTTGGCGACCGATTCGGCAACAATGTTGGCGTCGAGTTCCGGCTTGCGGATCTCGATGATGTTAATTTGGATGTCCTTATCCGTCAGCCGGCGCAGTTCCTCGCGGATCTGGTCGATCTCCTTACCACCTTTGCCGATGATGATACCGGGGCGGGAGGTGTGGATGGTCAGGGTGATCCGCTTCAGGGTACGCTCGATGATGATGCGGGCGATCCCCCCCTTATTGATCCGGGTGTTGAGGTAGGCACGCAGCTTTTCGTCTTCAATGACGTTGGCGGCGTAGTCCTTGTCGGCGAACCAGTTGCTGTCCCAGCCGCGAATGTAACCGAGACGGTTACCAATTGGATTTGTCTTTTGGCCCATGCTTAGTTTTCTTCGACGGTTTCGGTGACGGCAACCTCGCTTCCCTCACTGGGGAGGGGCAGCTTGTTGCTCACCTTGATGGTAATGTGACAGCTGTGCTTGCGGATGCGGTGGGCCCGACCGTGGGGTGCCGGACGGAACCGCTTAATCTGCGCACCTGCGTCCGCGAACGCCTCACTGATGTAGAGGTCGTACTCGTCGGCGCTTTCCAGTCCGTCGGTCTTGTACTCCCAGTTGGCTACCGCCGAAAGCAGGTTCTTCTTCAGCCAGATGGCCGCTTCCTGCTTACTGTACTCCAGGATACCCAGAGCTTCCCCCACCCGCTTGCCGCGGATCAGGTCGACGACGAGCCGCATCTTGCGGACCGACATCGGAATGCTATTTAAACTAGCTGTTGCTTCCATTTTTGAATAATTATGAGGGAACGGGTTAGTAAGTCGGGCCACGGGGGGCGAGGGCTTACTCTTCCTTCACTCGTGATTTAAGTCTTAAGTCAAGAAGTATGAAGTAAAAAGTATACAAGTAGGAAGTAGTAACTACGAATGACTACACTTCATACTTCATACTTCATACTTCATACTTCATACTACTGTACTACCCCACTACTTCTTCTTCCCACCATGCCCCCGGAACGAACGCGTAGGCGCAAACTCACCGAGTTTGTGACCGACCATGTTCTCCGTGACGTAAACGGGTACGTGTGTCTTACCGTTGTGGACCGCGATCGTCAGCCCGACCATATCGGGGACGATCATGGAGGCGCGGGACCAGGTCTTGATCATGCCCTTACGGCCGCCTTCCTGCGACTTGACGATCTTGTCGTACAGCTTGTGGAAAACGTAGGGGCCTTTCTTGAGCGAACGTGCCATAGGTTATTTCTTGTTCTTGGTCTTGCGACGGCTGATGATCATTTTATTGCTTGCCTTATTCACCTTCCGGGTCTTCTGGCCCTTGGCCATGATACCGGTACGGGAACGGGGGTGCCCACCGGAGGCGCGACCCTCTCCACCACCCATGGGGTGATCTACGGGGTTCATCGCTACGCCACGAACGCGCGGACGGCGACCGAGCCAGCGGCTGCGTCCGGCCTTACCGGCAACGGTCAGGGCGTGGTCGGGGTTCGAGGTAGCTCCGATGACGGCGCGGCAGGTCTTCAAAATACGGCGAACCTCGCCACTCGGTAGCTTCACCGATACGAAGCGGCCTTCCTTGCCCATCAGTACGCCGTTCGTTCCGGCCGAGCGGGCCAGGGCGGCACCCTTGCCGGGTTGCAG
>CAZKPE010000279.1:0-4961 GCA_964554545.1 uncultured Lewinella sp. | reverse complement strand
ATCGACGACATCCGGTGGGGGGTGGCGGTGGCGCGGAAGGGGGGGCTGACGAGGGGGGCATGCCTTAACGCGAGCTCCAGAGAAGAATTTGCTGCGTTCTGTTCGCTTAGCGACCGAGAATAGATTTTCTCTTTGTAGGTTGGATGAAGTTTTTATCTTCGCGGCGCGCTAGTTGTCGAAACAATCGTTTTCTTTGCGATGACTCGGCGGGCAGCGTTTCTATTTCGGTTGGAGTTATAGGAACATCTATGTAACCAATTTAAACCAGAATTAGGCATCAGTAAATCCGTTTACTGGTTCTTTTCCTCTCTTTTACAAATTGTAGTATATGAACTTAACCAAACTAAGTGGCTGGGTACTGTTGCTGTTGAGCGTCGGTGCCTTGCATGCGCAAACGATTACCGGCACGGTTACCGATGTCGAAGGGCTGCCCCTGATTGGGGCATCTGTGCTTGCTGAAGGTACCACCATCGGAACCGTTACTGACATTGATGGCAACTTTAGTCTCAGCCCACCAGCAGTAACGGAGTCTCTCGTGGTATCTTACACGGGATTTGATACTAAGACGGTTGTTCTTACGGGTGCGTCTGTCTATACCATTGTACTCGAGGAAAATTCGACTACGCTGGATGAGGTCGTCGTCACCGGGTACGGAACGCAGACCCGTCGGCGGTTGACCACCTCGATTGCCTCGGTGGACTCGGAAACGCTTGCTGGCCAGCCGGTGACCAGTTTTACGGATGCCCTGCAGGGCCGTCTACCCGGCGTAAGCATCAGTTCGAATGCCGGTACGCTAGGTGCCCAGTCCAGTATCCTGGTGCGTGGCATCGGCTCCATCAACAGCGATACCCAGCCCCTCTTCGTAGTGGACGGGGTGATCATCGAGTCCAATGCCGAGGGTAATGCCCTGGGCGGACCAGGAACCAGCCCGCTCAACAACATTAACCCGGCCGACATTGCTTCCATCGATGTACTTAAAGATGCGGCGAGTGCCGCCATCTACGGCTCCCGCGGGTCCAATGGCGTAGTGATTATTACCACAAAGAGTGGCAACTATAATCAACCGGCTCAGGTCAGCGTGAACCAGCAGATCGGATTCTCCGAACCTACCAATCAGTATGAACTGCTCTCCGGCCCGCAGTACGCACGCTACTGGAACCAAGCCTTGGAGGCCAGCGGAGCCGACCTGACCGACCCGGACGTTGCCGCCGACTTATACGAAGACCCCGATTCGGAGCCGGACGCCAACTGGCTCGACTTGGTGACACGCACCGGTTCGCTTTCCCAGACTGACGTTAACGTAAGCGGAGGTACACAAGACCTGACCTACTACCTAAGCGGTGGATACCGTGACGAAAAGGGCTGGACGAGAGGTACCGAGCTACAGCGGTACAGCTTCAATATGAATCTGAACCAGCGCTTAGGAGATCAATGGGAGATTGGGCTGCGCTTGAATCCGACCCGTACGGTTAATACCCGCCAGAACGAGGATAATAACGTAGCCAGCCCCCAGACCTATGGCGCTCTCGCATTTCCCAATCTAGACCCTTACGATGAGAACGGGGAGCCACGCGGAGGTATCCTACGGACTAGTACGACACGGGCTCAATTCGCAGGTAGTCCCCTTATCAACATCCTAGACCAGGATATCAGCCTGACTACCAATCAGGTCATCTCCCAGTTTTCCGTAGGGTTTCGGCCCATCGAACGGCTAAGCATTCAGAGCCGTTTCGGGGTACAAATGCTCTCCTTACGCGACAATCAGCGCGCAGGAGTACTAACCACGGACGGTTTCGGTTCCGGAGGTACGGGCTCCGCGCGGTACCAGGAATTTTTGGACTACACTTGGTCAAATACGGCTAATTACACCTTTGAACTTGGTCGTTCTGAGTTTGATGTCTTGGCCGGTTTCGAGATGCAGCGTAAGACGCAGACCACACTGGACGTAGATGGAAACACCTTTGCAGATGATCGTTTGCCTACCCTGAACTCAGCCGCCGAAATTACCGGTGGTGGAGGGTTTAACACCGAGGCAAACTTCGCTGGCTATCTTATGCGCCTCGGGTATGCCTTCGATAATCGCCTATTCGTTAACCTGTCCGCTCGCTATGATGGGTCTTCCCGTTTCGGGGCCGAAAATATCTACGGTTTGTTCCCTGCTATTTCGGCAGCATACGAGCTTTCCGACCTGATCAATGCGCCCCAGGTCGTAAACAATCTAAAGCTGCGAGCCAGCTACGGTATTACGGGTAATGCGGGCATCGGCAACTTCTCCAGTCGCGGCCTAGTCGCCTTCGGTAACGACTATAACTTTACTCCCGGCTTCATATTAGATCAGCTCGCTAACCCGGAACTAACCTGGGAGCAAGCCAACACACTTGATGTTGGGATTTCATTCGAACTGCTCAAAAATCGGATCACGGGCGAACTGATCTACTATAATAAGACCACTACCGATCTACTCTTCGAGGTACCCATCCCCCTTACTGCCGGCGTGGGTTCCGGACAAATTACTCTCAATGCCGGAGAAATCCTCAACCGGGGATTTGAATTTCAGGCCGCCTTCAACATCATTCAAAAGCGGGACGTACAGTGGTCGGTCCGTGTGAACGGCGCCACGCTCACCAACGAGGTCAAGGAGCTGGTCGATAACAACGGTGACGGCGAACCCGATGACATTATCAGTGGACGCCAGTTGATCCGCGTAGGTGAGGCCCTGGGTTCCTGGTACATACCCGAGTACGCCGGTGTAGATCCCGAGAACGGGAATGCCCTGTTCTACAATGCATCCGGTGAGATTACCAGTACCTACGCCGAAGGCGATGCCCGACGCATTCTAGGCAACCCCCTGCCCGATTTCCAGGGAGGTATTGGTACCAACCTGTACTTCAAAGGCCTTGATGTAAATGTATTCTTCGAAACCGCTCTAGGGCACCAACTGTATCTGAGCGAAGGCCGCTTCATCCGCAACAACCTTTCCGCCACTTGGAATCAGTCGATAGACCAGTTGAACTCCTGGACGCCCGAAAACCGCATCACGGACGTTCCCGAGGCCCGGCGGTCTTCCAATGGTAACCAGCACAGCAGCCGCTACCTCTCCGACGCCAGTTTCGTTCGCCTACGCAACGTCCAGGTAGGCTACACGCTGGAAGACCTGAACGATCGAGGAGCAAACGTTCGTTTCTTCCTTTCCGGTCAAAATCTATTGACCTTCACAGATTTCGATGGCCTGGATCCAGAAGCGAGCAACGACGATGTCAATGGCTGGCAGCGGGGAAACATTTTTTTTAGCCGTCCCCAAAGTCGCATTGTGACCTTTGGCATCAACCTTAACCTGTAATCACCGCAAACCAATTGCGACATGAATAAATTTCATTTAATCCTCTTTTCCGTATGCGTTCTCGCTTTTAGCGGCTGTACGGAATTTTTAGAGAACCCTAATCCGCAACAATCCCTGCCTTCGGACGCTGCCTTCAGTACGGTATCTGACCTGCAAACCGCACTCATTGGTGCCTACGATGCACTTCAGGATTCCGACTTCGGAGCGACCGGCGTTGCCATCAACAGCAGCATCCTTTCGGATGATGGGGAATGGCGAGGGTCTTTCCCCAGCTACATCGAGATTTTCGAGCGTGCCATTACCCCCAGCAATGGAGAGGTCTTCGGACTGTGGGAGCATAGCTACGAAGCCATCAACCAGGCTAACCTGGTGCTCCAATCGCTTGAAGTGATCGACGATCCGGCCCTTACCACCGAGGTGGCCGATCAACTTCGGGGGGAGGCTTCCTTTATCCGGGGTATGGCCTACTTCGAGCTGACTAAAGCCTTCGGTCTACCCTACGGCAGCAGCTCCAGCTCAGACCTCGGCGTTCCGATCCTGACCACCGCTACCCTTGCCTCGACCGATGTGACCTTTCCCGCGCGAAACACGGTGCAGGAGGGCTACGATCAAGCCATCGCGGACCTCACCGTTGCGCAGTCCGCCCTTCCCGCCAGCGGCGATTACGGACGGGCCAACGCAACGGCCGCTACCGCCTTGCTGGCTGATATTGCCTTTCAGCAGCGTAACTACGAACGGGCGGCTCAATTAGCAGGCGAAGTCATAGACGCGCCCGGCTATGAACTTACCGCGGAGCCGCAGTTGCCTTTCACCAACGAGGGCTCGTCCGAGGAAATCTTCGCCATTGTAAGTACGGCTCAGGATAACCCAGGAGTCAATGGGTCGCTGGCTACCTTTCATCATATCAACGGACGTGGAGGCGACGTGGTCGTCAGTCCCGATCTTCGCGATAATGGTTACAATGCTGTTATCACCACCGATCAGCGAAACGCTGCCGGCTCGGATTCCCTAGCTGATTTACGGCGGGAGTTCTTGACCTCGAACGGGGTATTCAACATTGAGAAGTACGAGGATTTCGCGAATAATGCCGACGATCTGGTGTATCTGCGTCTTGGAACTTACTACCTGATGCGGGCCGAAGCACTGGCGCGCACAGAAGGGGTTAACGAGGAGAGCATCGAATTGCTCAATGCAATCCGTACTCGCGCTATTCGCGTGGTTGCGGAGGACGGTAGCCTGAGTGATGCCGCCGACTTCGTATCCTACGAAGAAGAGGACTTTGACGACGCCGACGAATTGATCGAGGCCATCATCCTCGAACGTCGGGTAGAGCTTGCCTTCGAAGGTCAGCGCCTGGATGATTTACGCCGCCTCATGCGGAGTGTTCGTGGCATTGATTACGACTCCTACCGACTCGTGTTTCCGATCCCCCAGCGGGATCTGGACGCAAACAGTAACCTGGTGCAAAACCCTTCGGAATAACCGCTGCACGGCTGTACTTGCTGAACCCCGCCCTTCCTTCGGAAGGGCGGGGTTTCGTGTTTACTTCTCCTGAGCCGCCCAAATTTCCCGTACGTTTGCCCCCGCCCAACCCCACCCCATGATCACCGTCATCTCCGGC
>CAZKPE010000278.1:0-4977 GCA_964554545.1 uncultured Lewinella sp. | reverse complement strand
TGGTTGGGTTCTATGAAGAATGCCCCGGCTGCGTGGGCGCACACGTTGGGCGCAAACCCGCCATTAAAGGCAGGCCAGAAGATAACATCGAAATAGATTGTTCTAAGGGGTATCTCTTACAAGAAATAAAAAGATTGGTCCATACTCTTAAATCAATTGTAGCTATTTTTTTAAGAGAAAATACCTACATTGAACTTTTATTAGTAGAATGATATAAAATTATGTGCTTTGGGGGATTGAGATATTTATAACACACCGCAATAACATGTCAACTTATCAGGAATTATTATTATCTCCAGATTGGAAAAGTAAGCGAGCCGAAATTTTAATACGAGATGAGAATAGATGTACAAGGTGCTTTTCATCGAGCAGCCTACGTATTGATGGATCGCATTACTACTTCGATACATCAAATTTAAATATGAATTCATGGATAGCAGCAATGAAATTCATGGACTACAAGGAGTTGCATCACATAAATAACGTAGAAATATATGGATATATCACTGTGGGTCACTATGAGAAGTATCTAATAGGATTAAGCAATAATGGAATACTGTTTGGATGTTCGCAAAGTATATTGCAGCCCAATGTAGAGAAAGAAACTATTTTTGTCCATCTATTTTCGGATGTAAAAAGCCACCTTGTACCTTATATCTCAATTTCTTCAAAACAGCCGCCGATAGAAACGATTTTACTGCCAAATAAACACGCAAAAGTGATTATAATGCATGTCCATCATAATCTATATATTCGAGGACATAATCCATGGGAATACGATAATAGCGATTTGATAACACTTTGCAACTGGTGTCACTGGGACGTACACCAACGAGAAGTAATTCCAATATACGACACTAAACAAAATGGGCAATTAGTCAAACTGGTATATCATCCCTGCAAACGATGTAATGGGGCTGGAGTTTTTCCAGAATATGACCATGTAGAGAATGGAATTTGCTTTCGGTGTAGAGGTTATAAATACGAAGAACTAATTTAGGTTAGAGGTTAATGAAAAATAATATGTTCATCTATTAAGTAAGAAGTGAGTGAAATCGCGGTTTGTAATTATACTCATGAAACAACTTATTCTTCAACGACCCCCCCCTACTCGTTGTTGCACATAGGAGGGAAACTATAATTCTTGATCATTAAAACTAAACTTCACCTACAATGGAATATGAAATTAATAGAAAAGCTATTCAGTCGGAATTAATTAGTTTAGCACAGAGATTGAATGTTCTTGGTAACAGCTATAAACTTAAATCGTCTTCTACAGATACAGATTCGCCAAAATGCGGTTTTGAGAGCCTATATAGAGATGACTGTATTTCCTATATAGAGTATAAGCTAGCGCTAAGAATAACTAAGTGGACCAAGTCATATATTAGTGATAGTACTACTATGGCAGATAGCTCACTATATGATATAGTCCAACAAGGTTTGGAGTTAGAGAAAAAATTAATATAATCCAAAAATTATCGACAAATAAAATTTAATAATATTGTGACTTTAATTTTCAGGTATCTATAAAATTTATAGAGTATGCGCCCAACACCGCGCCCAGCGTCAACCGGGGCTGGTGAAGTTGAGGCTGGTTAGTGCTAATGCTGTCCGGGTTCGTCGCGTCGTCAATGGACCGAAAGCTCCCTCCCTACGCAAGATTCCGGTCGGTCGGTTTCGGTCCATGCCGCCGCGCCGCCCCCTTGTGGGTGGGTTGAAGTTGGTTGGGTTCAGGAAAGAAAGCCCCGGCTGCGTGGTCGCCCCCGTTGGGCGAAACGGATCAAAATCGAATAAAATCAGATCATATCGTATCAATATTCAATAAGAATTGATACATTTGTGGCTATGAACAATATGGTCCAACTCTATACCTTCAAAGGAAATCTCAACTGGAATCTAGTAAACCTTATTAGTGAGATTGATCGATTCGATGCATCATGGGCAATCATCAAACGTCGAGAAGGAGCTAGCCTTAACCAGTTGCGTACGATGGCTACAATTCAGAGTGTGGGTGCCTCTACCCGAATTGAAGGGTCAAAAATGTCAGATGCAGAAGTAAAGAAGCTGTTATCTAATTTAGACATATCGAAATTAGAAGATCGGGACAAACAGGAAGTAGCCGGATACTTTGCGGTCCTAGAGATTATCATTGACGCGCATAATGAACTTCCTATCAGCCGATCAAATATTCAAGGACTGCATAAGCAACTGATGCAGTATAGTAGAAAAGATGAATGGCATCGAGGAAATTATAAGCAACACAGCAATGCAGTAGAAGCTACACTACCGGATGGGAGCCGCCACATTATTTTTGAGACTACGCCACCTGGTCATATGACCGAGGATCAAATGGATGAAGTCATAGAATGGTATCGCCAGCCGAAAGATGTTCACCCAATAATTAGTACGGCAGTGTTTATCTATGAGTTCTTGACAATTCATCCATTTCAAGACGGAAATGGTAGAATGAGCAGACTGTTGACCACTTTAAGTCTGCTGCAACAAGGTTATGATTGGGTACAGTACGTCAGTTTTGAGCACGAGATTGAGTCATCGAAGAAAAAATACTATCAAGTTCTACGCCACTGTCAGGCACAACGGCCAGGAGAAGATATTACCGAGTGGATCATTTACTTTCTACATTCGCTACTCCAGATTAAACGGAAAATTGAAGATAAAATAGAGCGGACTAACATTCGTACAAAGATGTCTCCCCGGGAAAAGTCAATCTATGAGTATATAGCGGCGAATGCAGGCTGTAGATCGAGTCAAATAGCTGAGTCACTGGATATTCCGAATCCAACCATAAAACGAATGTTATCTTCAATGACACAAAGGTCAATTATTGAGAAGCACGATCGGGGTCCAGCTACTAATTATACAGTCAAAGTATAGAAGTTCGCCCAACACCGCGCCCAGCGTCAACCGGGGCTGGTGGATTCAGAGTTAGTTGGTGCTAATGATGTCCGGGTTCGTCGCGTCGTCAATGGCCCGAAAGCTCCCTCCCGCTGGTCGGTCGGTTTCGGTCCATGCCGCCGCGCCGCCCCCTTGTAGGTGGGTTGAAGTTGGTTAAGTTCTATGATGAAAGCCCCGGCTGCGTGGGCGCACTCGTTGGGCGAAATAGCTACTATCTAGGGTAGCTATAAACAGAACTTATTGGTCACCATGATTTAAAGGAAAGACGTCAATGGAAGGTACGGTCCGATAGTCAAAGAATAATAATTTAGACCATTACAAAGTACAAATTTGAAGTTTTAACGAAAGCAACTGCAGGCAAAAATAAATATATATTAAGAATATGAAAGACTATCACTATATTTTAGGTGTGCCGAAACATGCTAATCAAGAAGAGATTAAAAGTGCATATAGGAAACTGTCAAAAAAATTTCATCCAGATTTAAACGATAATGATAAGTTTTTTGAGGAGCGGTTTAAGGACATAAATGAAGCCTATGAATATCTGCTCGGCAATCAAAATACTACAGGTCAAGAATTTTACAAAGAATCAGAGAAAAGTCCGCAGAGTCCAGCAATAGTTAGATTTGAAGTTATTCCTAAGAAGGTCTCTATTGGTGATAAAGTAGTAGTTTACTGGGACACTAAAAATTGCACCACTGTTTCAATTACAAAACTTGGAAAGGTTGAATTAAAGGGTAGTCGGAGTTTTGTGATTCAGCGCACTTCGGGCTGTATAAATTTTAAAATTGTGGGAATCTCTATGGTAGGGTTGATCGAGAAAATGACTACCATCGAAGTCGTAGAGAAAGAATCGCCATCACACAATAAACAGAAAGCGCCCTCGAAAACTGAGAGAAGTAACAAAAGACTTGTAATTAGTCTACTTATTCCATTTGTTGCTTGCGCTGCATTTATTGTTTATAATTTTAGTTCCACAACACAAGATGAATTTTATGGAGAAAGATATAAAAGTGAGGTAAGTGTAAACCAAGTTGAACTAAATTCAAATCAGGGCGAATATTTTTTTTCGGATGCAGACCATACTTCAAACTCGACTGTCGATAATAAGGAATTCAGTGGAGGCGATGTTGTAAGAAATGAAGGGGAGCCATTTAGACATGGAGAGGAATTATACTTTAAAGACGAAGAAGCAGACAATATTGAAATAACGGCTGGATTAAAATTTTTCTACATCGGAAGCACTATGGATGAGTTATTGTCGATCCAGGGTCAACCAACCCAAGTAGCGAAGTATAGCGTCCTAAATAAAGAAACTTGGAATTATGGTCGCAGTACTGTAGACTTTCTAAATGGAAAAGTGGAGGGCTATCACAATTATGGAAATAACCTGAAAATAAAATCAGAATTTGAAGGTAATAATGACACCCCTGAAGTTTTTTCTATTGGAGCAACTAAAGTCGAGGTCACCAGTATTCAAGGTACGCCAACAGCAATTGCGGACTACAACATACTAAATCAAGAAGTTTGGACTTATGGAAGGAGTACTATCAATTTTTCACGTGGTAGAATGGACGGATATGCAAATTATGGAGGTAATCTTAAGGTTTCTTTGATAAAAGAAACAGAGATTCAGTATAGTGACAGGTACACGATTGGCTCAACAAAAAGTGATGTACTCTTAATACAGGGAACTCCAACTCAGATTGTAAACTACAAGGTTTTGAATCAGGAAACTTGGAGCTACGGAATAAGTACTATCGGTTTTGAAAACGGGAGGTTGAGGGAATATGCGAATTATGGCAATAATTTGCGAATAACTAATAAATGATTGTACCACAAAAAATTTTTACTGGATAGCAATTAGATTGTATAGCATATGGAGAGTAGTAAGACATCGCCCAACACCGCGCCCAGCGTCAACCGGGGCTGGTGAATTTGAGGTTAGTTGGTGTTAATATTGTCCGGGTTCGTCGCATCGTCAATGGCCCGAAAGCTCGTCGTACTGTAGCCTTCCCAATTAGCGTTCCCACGGTTTAGTAGAAACGTCACCGGTTT
>CAZKPE010000277.1:0-4990 GCA_964554545.1 uncultured Lewinella sp. | reverse complement strand
TGAGCGAGCGGGTGGAAGCGGTGAAGGGGGAGAGGGAGTTGGTGTAATTGAGTTGTCGGTTGTCGGGTTGTCGGGTGCGCACAACGCGATTTGCAATCGCGAAAGCAAAAAGCGACTTGTAGTCGCGCTGGGAGGGGTATCGAAAATTGTCAGCTTATTTTTCAATCGTAATCAAAAATTAACAGGTATTTTGTAGGTTTAGTCTATGATTGACCGGACAATAGGCGACCGCATACACCAGCACCTAGGAGACCGCAAAGCCCTCATTCTGAAGGGTGCCCGCCAAGTCGGTAAGACCACCTTACTGCGTCGGCTTCTCTCCGACCGACGCGTACTGTGGGTGAATGGCGATAAGACCATGGATCGGGCGCTATGGGATACTATCGATCCGGACCGCCTGCAATTTATGCTCGACGGCTTCGAGTACGTCGTGATCGACGAAGCCCAGCGTATCGCCAACATCGGCCTGACCACCAAACTGATCATCGATGAAGGCTACGGTGTCCAGCCAATCTTGTCGGGTAGCTCATCGCTTAACCTCGCTTCGACGCTCAACGAACCGCTGACCGGCCGTAAGTGGTCTTTTGAACTGTTCCCGATCAGCTGGACGGAACTACGTACGCACTACGGCAATTACGCCGCCCTGCAACAACTGGAACAGCGCCTCCTCCTAGGCAGCTACCCAGAAGTGGTCACTGCCCAGACGGAAGTCGTGACCCGACTGGAGGAGATCGCTTCCTCCTACCTGTATAAAGATATCCTGGACTACGGGCTCGTCCGTAAACCGGAACTGATCGACCGGCTGCTACGCGCACTGGCCTATCAGGTTGGAAGCGAGGTGTCCTTTAACGAGCTGGCGAATATGCTACAGGTGTCCTACGATACCATTCGGCGCTACGTTCAACTGCTGGAGGAGAGCTACGTCATCTTCCGGCTCGACCCGTTGTCGACCAATCCGCGCAAGGAAATCAGCACCTCCCGCAAGATCTACTTTATCGACAACGGGATTCGCAATGCAATCATCAACAACTTCGACCCCCTACACTTACGCAACGACCAGGGGGCGCTGTGGGAAAACTACATCGTAAGCGAATTCCTCAAGCAGCAACGGCATAGCGGACAACGGACCCGGCTATACTACTGGCGTAGCCGGGGTGGTGCCGAGGTAGACCTGATGGTGCAGGAGGGCGGGCGCTACCGCGCCTACGAGATCAAGTACAATCCGAAGAAGCGACCGCGCTTCCCCCAGACATTCATTGACCGGTACGCGCCGGAGGTGGCCGAGGTGGTGAATAGTGAGAATTTCTGGCGGTTCCTGGCTTAGCCGGCACCTGCGCCCCGCCGCCCTGCTACGTGCGCGACAGCAAGTCGCTTTTTGCTTTCGCGGTCATAGACCGCATTGTGGTGCACGCCCGGACCCTTCCATTGGAGAGTGGGGCTTTTTTCTCTACCTTCGGAAATCTAAACCCCGAGTTGATGTTACGTGCTGCCGGCTTATGCCTGTTGATGGCCTTCCTGGTTCCCGTGTTGCGGGGGCAGGAGTTGCCCTTTGAGATTGAGGTGGAGGATTGGAATGTTTGGTCAGCAGGTTCGAGCTTGATCGGATTGTACGGTACTGACAGTCAGATTTACTTGAATAATAGACGGTGCTTATTCAGTGGTGGAGTCGACAGCGGTGAGTTCGTTGAAGTAAACTGCCCATATGGAGCTTCCATAACTCAAACAGTAACGAATGGTGAGGGAGTTTTTAGAAGAATTCGTTCGGTAGTTACGGGGCACGACACCTTATATTATTATGGGCCAGATCGCAAACGCCGGTTAGTCATCGGGCTAGATGCACCTATAGGAACGCTAACTATTCTTCCTTCCAAGAACCTAATTTTTGATAGTCAAGACAAAATGTACGTCGTAGACAAATTGACCGGCGAAGTGGACGAACTGTTTAGCTTTGAGTATAACCGAATTATGCAGAAAAACTTTGGTAAGTTAACTGTTCTCGGTGATGTTTTCGGGGCGGAGTCGCTGTTTTTAACGGACGGCACTAAGAGTGGAACGTATAAGGTAAAAATTTCTAATGGGGATCTATACGTGGCTAATGTCCAGCGTTCTGCCAATCACATCTATTTCAGAAATGCTGCGGACAATAGTATATGGCGCGCAAACATTGATGGACCTCCCGACGCGGTAAATGTTTTTTCAGTCAGCGAGGTAGCTGCGGATGGCTGGATTTGGAACTTTCAAGTAGTCGGTAGCAAAGTATTCATTCAGGTCAATGAACGTACAACGGGCAAAACAAGCTTATATAGTTTAGAGAACGGTAACGCTGTTCCAGTTCAAGATCCCACTACCGGGGAAAACTACGAAGTAGAGCGTCTGTACTTCCCAACGGATAGCATTCTTCTTTTTACGGGCGGCAACCCGAGCGAGCAGGGTATATTCCAAACAAATGGTACTAAGGAAGGTACGCGACTCGTCGTTGATAGGGAGTTTCAAGCAGGCTTCACGTGGACGGACATCGCCAGTTTTGACAGTTTGGCGCATGGTCTATTCGCCGTACAAGTTCATGCACGAGGTAATGAGGAATTTGGGCGGCAGGTCATTCTGATTGATGTTTTGGGAAATGAAGTGATGCCAATTGGTCGAATATCGGCCGATACTCATTGGCGACGTCATCAATTCAAATTGAATGAGGCTTTCGTACTCACCTACGGGGAGCAAAGCATTATAGTGGACAGACGTACGTTCGATGCATCAGCTTTTCCCCTTAGTATTGAGTGGCCAGTTCGCTATCATTTGTTTGATAGTCATACTTTATATCTGGTAGAAAGTGATCCGAATGATCGAGTGGCAGACATAACGGCTATCGGTCGGACGAATGCTGAAGTGAATAAGTATCAACTACCTACTACTTTGGGGGGGAAAGATCAATTTGTTGATCAGTTGTTCGGTTATAAAGGAGAGGTATACGCCGTTGGCGTGACTGCATCTTATGAGCATAGACTCTATCGACTAGGCCAGAATATAGAAGATGTTCGCCTGATCGCTAAACTGCCAAACAGTCCGGCTTCTAGCGATAATTAAGCGATCTTTACCGGACACCATGAAGACGGTTTGTTGATCAATACACAACGCTATTTCTATCGCTTCCAAAACGGAAAACTTGAGATGCTGGGAGAACTTCTTCACAAAGGCACTCCGCGAGGGTATTTAGGGCAGTTGGATGGGATAGATGTATTTGATAATGGTGGTGAGATACTTATACCAGCTCAGGGTAAACGGATACGGTTTTCGCCTCATGTAGTGCCAAACTCCAGTGATATAGCACTTGCCGTATTAGGTGAGGATCATGTCTACGGGCTTTCATACGTCCGTACTTCAGCCGGAGCCGGAGTTGTTTCGTTACACTCAGGTGATTTGAGTTCGCAAAACCTTTTGGACCTTGTAACAGAACTGTCAGTACCTGAATATACAAGCAATTATTTGCCCGTTCTGGTTGAATTCGCTGATAAGGTGTACTTTACCGTGCCTGGACTACGTGGGGGGCACTATGACGGGCAGTGGTATGTTTTCAATCCACTATCAGGAGAGGTCGGTTCAGTTGAGGACTTCGGAAGTGCTAAGCATATAGGTGGCCGAGTACGCATTCATGATGAATCTCTCTACTTCGTTGGTGACGATGGAGCGGTAATACGGCTGATGCGCCTAAACCAAGACGGAAGTACACAAGCTATTGTTGATCTCCAAAAGAGAGAGGAATTGGTTGACGTAATTTCGTTTGGGGCGTCGAATATAGCGGTGACGGAACACCAAATTATTGATCTGAATAATCTTAGTATAATAGGCAGTTCTATGCCTGGTAAACGGTTTGACGAGGTATATAATGTTGGAGGGCAATTGGTCTTTCGGATGTTAGATGACGAAGGCCTAGGATACTATGTCCATAATGGCGGCAACCGATTTACTGCTATAGCTTCCGGATTTGATATACATACAGAGGCTTCAGAGTGGAGTCAGCGGACAGGCACAAATAGTGTGATTGGTAGTACCATGATACTTAGGAATTACAAAGAAGATACCCATTATATTTCACTATACGACGCAAGACAGCATAAATTGTATGAAGTAGGACAGATGGATCGGAGTCGGTTTTGGATGCACAATGGACCGTTTGGTACTGTAGCTAATCAACGATATAACTATGCCTTCCTCGACCCCGAACTCGGCCTCGAACTCCACCACTTCCGCCCCCCCTTCACCCATACCCTCAGCGGTACGGTCATCGACGAAGCGGGGCAGCCCGTTACCGGTCGCCGCGTGGAGGCCGTCGGCGTGCAGGGGGTCGTTTCCTTCACCGACTCCCTCGGCCGCTACGAACTCTTCCTGGACGCGGAAGAAGCCTATACCGTGCAGGTTACGGCCGACGACTGCTTCGAGGATAGCGAGGGGTATTCTTTTGCTACGGACAATGGAAGCGAAACGGAGCTTAGCCACGATTTCACCATTACCGGCACCGGAGCGGGGGCGACCTTAATCCCCCACCTCGCAAGTGCCCCCATCCGCTGCTCCTTCACCGTGCCCTTCTGGCTCACGGTCATTAACGACGGTTGTCAGGCGCAGGCCGGAACGGTCACCCTGGAACTGCCCGCAGGCACCTCCTTCGCCGGCGCCGACCGGGAGCCGACCACCACGGCCGACGACGGCCTCCTTAGCTGGACCTACGCCGAACTGCCCCCCGGGGCCGACTACCGCGTGCGGCTGGAACTGACTATGCCCAACGAAGACTTCACCGGCCAGGAAATCCCCATCCTCACCCATACCCTGAGTATGGACGCCGACGGACAGGAAGTGCGCGACACCTTCCGCTACGACGACGTCCTCCGCTGCGCCATCGACCCCAACGACAAGCGCGTCTGGCCCAGCCGCCCCGAGGAGTCGATGTCCAACTACACCCAACTCGACGAGACGCTCACCTACATGATCCGCTTTCAGA
>CAZKPE010000276.1:0-5048 GCA_964554545.1 uncultured Lewinella sp. | reverse complement strand
GCCACCCAACGTAGCCTCCGTAGAGCAAAAGGGAAACCCCGCCAACCCAGATCAGGGCCGATTTGAGCTGTTCGGTATCCTCGCTCGGTCGTCGCTGGTCAGCACCGCGTAGGCCTCGTCGACCCCGCCGGCAAAGCCATCGTTCAGGAAGTAGAGTGCGACCAGGCTCACCACGATGAGTAGGGAGGCATAGGTGAAAATCCGGGAGATGTCGGTGATCTGGATACTCACGGGGCGGGGGTGTAGTTGAAGCGCAGGAGGTTGGCCGGCTCATCTTTCCCCTCATTGGAGATCAGCATATCCCCATCGGGTAAGAAAGTCAGCCCTTCCGGTTGGGCAAACTGCCCTTTAGGCAAGCGGTAGATGCCCTCCACTGCGTCGTTGCCCCGGAATACGTATAGCAGGTGGTCCTTAGAGGAAAGTACGTATAGTTGCCCGGTCAAGGGGTGGACGGCAATGGCAGAAGGGTTGATACCGCCGTCGCCCTCACTGAACTGCAGTACGGGCTCGGGCGTCCGCCGCTTTTGTTCCAGGTCGAAGCCGTAGACGACCTTTTTACCCCGGTAGGCATCGTCGCGGGCCTTGCTCTTCGCGGCAATGAGCAGACGATCATTGGCCCGATCCAGTCCCAGCCCCTCGCTCTCCTTAATGGGAAGTTCAGTGTGGTGGGTAGTGACGTGCGGGACCTTGCCACGAAAATCAGTCAGTTCGAAAAGGGTGCCGTCGCTACGGAGCACGAACAGGTCGTCCTCTACGCGGGATATGCCCTCGTAGTCACCGGGGCCGGCAAAATCGATTTGCCGGATGATTTGTCCTTTTTCCAGATCGTAGATGAATACGGTCCCGTCTTCATCCTGGACACAGGCAATGGTCTGCCCGTCGATCACGGTCAGTCCGGATACCTCTTCGAGGATATCGGGAAGTTCGTCGACGCGGTCGGGCTCTTCCAGGATGTAACCGGCGGGCGACTCATCCCACGGTACATTCAGGGCCAGGATAGCGACTACGGCGAACAGGAGCATCACTATCAGTAGGGACTTCTGTAAATACATCATGGTCGGGAAATTAAAAGGGGGGCAAGCCACTCCCGGCCGCCCCCCTACACGTTAAACACTCACTTCGGTTCTTTTTAAACGGAGGCTAGCCCAGACGGAGGAAGTTGCCCTCCAGATCGAAGACGAGTTCCAGTTCGTTGTCCAATTCAATAGCCTGTTCGCCGTTTTCGAGCTCCCAGTCGGTGACGGCCCGGTCGGCGTAGTTACTATAGACGTAATCGCGGATGCCGACGGGGATCACGGCCTCGGGTAAAGCGGTAGCCGATTCAATCTCCATGATCTGTTTGGCCTCGTCGAATTCGAGCTGGATATCCCCCTCCAGCAGCACCTCGAAGACGACCTCGTTATCGTCTACGTCTTGCCGCACGTTAATGATGGCACTGCCCGGAAAGTAGGTATCGACGTAGGTTTCGATCTCGACGGGGGTATTGGCGATGTCAATGCGCTGGTCGTCCTGATCGTCGTCACAGCCCGTAGCGCCGAAGAGCAGCAGGGAAGCGAAGAGCAGGGATGAGAGGATGGATTTCATGGTACGGTTGTTTTGGTCGGTTTGTACCGCAAAGGTCTGGGGTGAATCTGGAAAGAATTAGGAATCGGCCCGGCTGATGCTGAATTCGTGGGCTCCGTCATAGGCGTAGTGCAGCCCGAAGCCATACAGCCGCGCGATGGCCTGCACGATGGCCAGCCCCAGTCCGCTGCTCCCCCTGCGCCGCTCATCGTGGCGGTAGAAGCGCCTGAAGACCTCCCGCTCCGAAAGTTCGCCGGTAGCCGAGGTGTTGCGCACCATCAGGCGGGAAGCTGACAGCTCCACCGTGATACGCCCGCCCGGGAGGTTATGAAAGATCGCGTTACGTAGCAGGTTGGCGACCAGTACGTAGGCCAGGTGGGGGTCCATATGTAGCGTCAACTCCTCCTGCCGCAGATAGCGGAGGTCGATGTCACGGTGCTCGATCAGCTCCTCCAGCTCGGCGATCACCCGGCTGACCACCCCATTGATCGAAACCGGTTGGTTATCGAAGAACTGCTTGTTCTCGATCTTACTGAGCAAGAGCAAGGTCTTGTTAAGTTTGATCAGGCGGGCGGCGGTGCGCAGGGTGGCGCTGACCGTAGCGGCATCCGCGGTCGAAAGACGGCCCTCCTCCAGCAACAGTTCCAGTTTACCGGTGATGATGGCCAGCGGGGTTTGCAGTTCGTGGGCCGCGTGCTCGTTGAAGCGCTTCTGGTTGCGGTAGACCGCGCGGCTGTGGAGGATGAGGGCGTCGGCGGAGCACTGCAGTTCCTGGAACTCCCGGGTACGGGTTTTCATTGCTGCCGGTTCCTCATCGGCGTCGAGGCGGAAGTTCTTGAGCCGTTCGAGGTATTCGTAGAAGGGAGTCCAGAGTCGCCTCAGAGCCAGGTTGTTGATCACGGCGATACTGACCAGCAACAGCAGGTAGAGCGAGACGACCGACCACAGCAGGTTTTCGATCTGATCGTCCTCCTCCACCATGGAGGTAATGGTGCGCAACTGGTAGTACGCCCCGTCCTGTTCGAAGGTGGTGGTGAGCATTCGGATGGGCTCCAATTCGGCCTCGTTGACCATGAACATGAGGGTGTCCTGATAGACGTCCCTCCCCAAATCGGGCGGTCGTTCGCGAAGTCGCCGGATGGCGTAGTTCGCCTCGTCGAAGTCCTGCCGCCCCAGCACGTCCGCGTCCGTGCGGGCTTTATGAATGATGAGCCCCTTGGAGTTATCCAACCCGTCATCCATGCTGTCGTAGATCTCGTTGAACATACTGAGGTAGAAGGCCACCGACCACAGGCTCACCACCAGGAAGAGGGGTACGCAGAGATAAAGCAACGACTGGTTGAGCAGCTTCACTCGCCGGTGAGTTTGTATCCCACTCCGTACACGGTCTTAATTTGCACCTGCGCGCCGCCGCCCCTCAGCTTCTTGCGCAAGTTTTTGATCTGGGAGTAGATGAAGTCGAAGTTATCGGCCTGGTCGATATGATCGCCCCAGACGTACTCGGCCAGCCCGGTCTTGGTCACCAGGCGGTTGCGGTTCAGCAGCAAATAGCGCAGGATGATGAACTCTTTACGGTTAAGCATCACCGGCTCTTCGTCAATGAATAACTGGCGGTCGTCGGGATTGAGGCGCACGTTATTCACCACGATGTCCGGCTTGCCCTCCAGGGTGTTGCGGCGCAGTACGGCGTGGATGCGCGCGTTGAGCTCGGCCAGATGGAAGGGCTTGCTCAGGTAGTCGTCAGCCCCCAGCTCCAGCCCCCTGACCCGGTCGTCCACGGCATCCTTGGCGGAAATGACGATCACGTTGCTCCCCCGGCCCTGCTCGCGTAATTCGCGCAGGAGTTCGAGCCCGTTGCCCCCAGGCAGCATGATATCGAGCAGGATGCAGTCGTAAGCGTAGACAAACAGTTTTTCGGAAGCCTCGCCGAAGTCAATGGCGGTCTCCACCCGGTAGCCATCCTTCAGCAGGGAGGTGGTAATGGCCTCACGCAGCTCCCGCTCGTCTTCAACGACCAGAATTTTCATGCTCCTTCCTCCTGGTCGGCATCGGGCCGGGCATCCACTTTTTGTCGGGTAAGACCGAAGACCAGGGGGATAACCGGTATGCACTTGATTTCGTCAAATGTGGTCATGCCGAAAAATTGGAATTTAAGGGATAGGCGTCGAGCAGTTCGCTTATGCCCTCCTCGGAAGGCACGTCGGGAAACGGAACCCGATAGCCCCGCCGGGCCAGGGCGGCGGCGGTCACCTCACCAATCGCGAATAGTTGGGTCTGCTTGGATGGCGTATACCGATCTAAATAGGCAGCCACGTTGCGTGGGCTGGTAAACACGATACTATCGGCCTGAATCGGCGCTACGTCCGGTCGGACCGCGTTGGTATAGCAAACCGCGTCCAGCACGATAATATCGTCGGCCAGTTCCCGCTGGATCGTACGGCGGGAATGCTCGGCCCGGGGGAAAAATACCCGCTGCCCCGCAGCGACCCGCCGGAACCGCGGCGCCACCTCTCCGGGTACTCCGCTACCCGTGAAATCCACCCGCCCGGCGAGCCCGACCACTGCGCCGGCCGTCCCCTCCCCCAGAGCGGCCAGACGAACTCCCTCCGGCGGCAGGTGACGCCGCAAACAATACCTTACGGCATTGGGGCTGTAGAAAAACCACCAGTCGGCCTCCGGCGCCGGGTCAAAATCGACCGCCTCGAAGCGCAACAAAGATTGACCGCGGACGACACTACCGGTACGGGCCGCCCAGGTCAGGAGGGGGCTGTCCGGTTGCAAGCTACGGGTAATGAATACGGTAGTGGCCATGGATCAAGCAGAGGGGGAAACGATAAAACGCCTTTACTTTATTTTTAGTTCTTCTATTCAAGAACCGGGCGGCGGGGCGCGGGTGCGGGGCAGGTGAATACCTATTAAAAATCCAGAACGATACCGATAGTCGGTAGTAACTGCCCGTTATCGACCGGTAGCGTGATCAGCCGGCGGGGCTCTATCACCATGCCATCGGTATTCCGGTCCAAACCGAAGGAGGGCGGCTCGGGGGCCTGCTGACCGAAGGCGTTCTGTATTTCCAGAAATATATTCAGGGCTATACTCCGAAAATTCCATTTTCGGTCTACCCGGATATCGGCCTGATTAAAAGATGTCAGGTTCACGGTGCCCAGACGGTCGAAATCCAGCACCAGGGCGGGATACACGGGGAGGGTCGCGTCCTCGTCCACCGGCGCGTAGGGTGTCGGGCCCACGAAGCGATAACGTAGACTGACTTCCCAGTTGTCTCCGATCTTATAGCCCCCCGTGAAGGTGAGCAGGTGGCGGCTGTCCCAGGCTGAGGGGCGGAAGCGGTCGTCAAAACCGGAAAATTCGCTTTTGAATAGGGTGTAGGCCAAAATACCGTAAAAGCGGCCCGTGAAGCGCTGTTGCAATAGGAACTCCAGACCGTAGGTCCGCCCCTCCCCCACCGACTCGATGGCCTCATTGCC
>CAZKPE010000275.1:0-5075 GCA_964554545.1 uncultured Lewinella sp. | reverse complement strand
CCGCGATAACTTAAACCCACCGATCTGAACAAAGGGCTCCGGGTAAAACAAAGCCGCCGTCACGGCCGCCAGGATAATCACGGTGTAGGTCAGGCCCTGCGTGACTTCAAATCCCCGCACACCATAGGCCAGCAGCAAAAACCCGAGGATCAACAGCGGCCCCACGCCCCCACCGAGTGCCCCACCCCACTGCCAGCAAACCACCGCTGCCAACAGACAGGCGGCGGCCGCCAGCAAACTATTCCGCATCAACTCCACAGCCGGTCCCAGGAGCGGATGTCGTTCCATTCGGGCGTAGGCCGGAAGTAGGTGTCGTCTTCCTCCGCGAGATGGGCTTTGACCACCTCCTCGTTCAGCTCGACGCCCAGTCCCGGGGATTCCGGCACCAGGGCAAAGCCTTCCTCGATCAGGGGCTGCTCCGTACGGACCAGGTTTTCCCAGTAGTCCAGGTCTACGGAATGGTGCTCCAGGGCAACGAAGTTCTGCGTGGCGGCGGCGCAGTGGACGTTCGCCAGGAAGGATACCGGCGTACCGGCGAAATGCATCGCCATGGCGACGCCCCGCTCCTCGGCGTAATCCCCGATCCGCTTGGTCTCCAGCAGTCCCCCCGAGCTCGCCAGGTCGGGATGGATGATGTCGACGGCACGGTGGTCGATCAGTTGGATGAACTCCTCCTTCAGGTAGATATCCTCCCCCGTCGTCGTGGGCGTGGTGATGGCGGCGGTGATCTCCCGCCACTGCTCGGTGAATTTCCAGGGGATCAGGTCTTCGAGCCAGGCCAGCCGGTAGGGTTCGACGGCCCGGCCCAGGCGAATGGCGTTGTTGAGGTCGAAGTGCCCGTAGTGGTCGGAGGCCAGGGGCACGGAGTAGCCGACGGCCTGGCGCACGGAGTCGATGTACTCGGCCAGCAGGTCCAGGCCCTTGTCCGTGATCTGGATTTGGGTAAAGGGGTGTTCGGTGGCACCGTAGCTGAGGGGGGCGCTGTCCCACTGCCGGCCTACGTCCCAAAAATTATCGTTCACCAGCGCGCCCTCCACGTCCTTGAGCGACTCGATGCCGAAGTCCATCTTCAGGAAGGTGTAGCCTTTGTCCTCGACCCGCTCCACCATACGACGGGCAAATTCCTCGGGGCTATTCGCCCGTGGGGTATCGGCGTACAGGCGCACCCGGTCGCGGTACTTACCGCCCAGTAGTTGGTAGGCCGGCACCTCGTAGGCTTTTCCGGCCAGGTCCCAGAGGGCCATTTCGACCGCGCAGACCCCCCCGGCCTGCCGCCCGTGGTAGCCGAACTGCTTGATGCGTTTGAAGATCATCTCTACGTTACAGGGGTTGAGGCCCAGCAGTCGACTCTTCAGGAAGAGGGCATAGCGCCAGTTGGCCCCGTCCCGCACTTCGCCGAGGCCGTAGATGCCCTGGTTGGTATCGATGCGGATGACCGGGCAGCGGCCCCCTCCGTTTTTGACCACCGCATAGCGCATATCGGTGATCTTAAGGTCCGAGGGCGAGGAGGCGCGGGCCACGCGCTGGGTGCTGTACTCCAGGGTAGGACCGATCGGGGCAGTGAAGAAGGCCGCCAAACTCAGCCCACCCAGGCCGGCCCGCTGGAGAAAGTCGCGCCGCCCGGACGGTGCCGCCGGTTTTGCCGTGGATTCGCCCAGGCCTAATCGTTCCAGGAAGTTATGTGAAGGTGTCGGCATGATCTGAAATTGTTTACTGAGGGGATCGGCTTACCAGTTTCGCTCGGCCAGGTAGGCATCGAGTTCGGCGCGGGTCATGGGCAGGCGGTCGGGGTTGGCGTCGACCCAGTCCATGAAGTCCTGTTTGATGTCGTCGGTCCACTGCCGGTCGATCTCCCCGGGCGTGTAGGCACCCTCCCGCAGGCGCTGGTGCCCGAAGGCGTCCCGGAGAGCCACAAACTCGGCGGTGACCACCACCCGCTCCAGTAGGTGGGGCGGTATCACGACGATGCCTCCTTTTTTAGCCAGGATCACGTCCCCCGGCAGAACGGTAGCCCGCCCCAGACGTATGGGCGCATTGATGGAGGCCAGCTGCATCTGCTGGATGTAGGAAGGGTCGTAGCCCTTAATCCAGGCGTTGAAGCCCTCGATCTTCTCGAGTCCCTCCACGTCGCGGACCGAGCCGTTGAAGATCACCCCGTTTTGGGATTTGGCGTAGATCGAATTTCCCAGATTATCGCCGATCAGCGTGCCGTCGACGATCTTTCCGTACCCATCCGCCACGTAAATGTCGCCCGGGCGGAGTACGTCGATGGGCCAGGAGTTGGTGCCCCCGATCCGCCCCTCGGTCTCGCCTCGCTCCTTGATCATCTCGTTCCACTCGGGCCGCAGCGGCATGTACTGGGCGGTGACCGCCCGGCCCACCATGACCTGCTCGGGGTGGAGCACCATCCAGTCGCCTTCGAACTGATTATGGTAGCCCTCGTTGCGCAATACGCCCCAGGCTTCTTCCAGCGACACGTTCTTGAGCCGTTCGAGTAGCGCATCGGCCGTCCTGGGCCGGCCGTCGGCGAAGCGCTCCCCGGTCCAGCGGCTCGTTAGTGCCTCAATTTCGGCGTTGTCGGGGGTGATCTGCTGGCCCGTCAGGGGAAGGGCCCAGGAAACCAGAAAAAGCCAGTAAAATACTCGGTTCATACGTGTGGTATTAACTGTTACTCCGGATACTCCCTAGCGCGGATTGTATGTGTAACACGCAACGGCGTCTGGCGAAAAGGCGGGAGAACGAACGCCACTAGTGCCCTGCAAGGACGATCCGCACCATAAGTATACAGTACATAATTCGTAAACAACGCACTAATAGTCAATTATACATTGCGCTAGGCCAGTACGGATATAGATATAGCGTGATTTATAGTAGCTACACTAATTTAAAGCGGCGGTCCGACCGATCGAATTACCATTGCACCCGCGCCCCGCCGCCCTGCCACTCTGTCAGACCTCCGAGGTCTGCCAAAATGGCGGATCGCCCAATCGCTGTCTACTTTCGCCCAAATAGCTGACTCACACACTCTTAACTCACGAAATAGACCTTCCAACCTAACTGACAAAATTACAGACCTCGGAGGTCTGCAATTTTGGCAGACTCCTCTCCGCACCCGCGCCCCGCCGCCCGAAATTGCCGATATTGCGGCCCATGCGATTCTCCCTCATGCTGTTCCTGCTCCCCACCCTGATCCTGGCCCAGGAACCCGCCAACTGGCTGCGCCACGGCGCCATCTCTCCCGATGGCTCCACCATCGCCTTTACCTATAAAGGCAACCTCTATACCGTACCGGCCACCGGCGGTGACGCGACCCAGCTGACCTACCATGAGGCCCACGACTATATGGCCACCTGGAGTCCCGACGGTAAGCAACTTGTCTTTGCCTCCAACCGCTACGGGAACTTTGACGTCTTCGTGATGGCGGCCCGGGGTGGAACGGCGACCCGACTGACCTACCACAGCAACGACGAGGTACCCTACACCTTCGACGCGCAGAACAAAGCCATTCTCTTCGGGGGCATACGACAGGACGCGGCCGATCACCGGCAGTTTCCCCACCGCAGTCAGCCCGAACTGTACTCCGTACCAGTAGGGGGTGGGCGCGTAGCGCAGGTGCTGACATTTCCGGCGGAATTCGTGCAAGTCAGCCCCGACGGCAATACCCTCATCTACCACGATAAGAAGGGCGGCGAGGACGAATACCGCAAGCACCATACCTCGGCCATCGCCCGCGATATCTGGACCTACGACCGCAGGACAAAGACCCACCGCCAACTGACCACCAACACGGCCGAGGACCGCCAGCCCGTCTACACCCCCGACGGGAAAAGCTTGTACTACCTCAGCGAGCGCAGCGGCACCTTCAATGTGCACAAACGGTCGGCTGAGAACCCGGAAAGTGACGAACAGCTTACCAACTTCGATCTCCACCCGGTCCGCTTCCTAAGCCTGGGCAACGGTACCCTGAGTTTTGGCTACGACGGCGAGCTGTACACCATGCGGGAGGGCGAAAAACCTCAGAAGGTGGAGGTGAACATCGTCACCCAGGACATCGCCAACAACGACAAGTACCTCTCCGTCTCCGGTGGCATTCAGGAGATGGCCGTTTCTCCCAGCGGCAAAGAGATTGCTTTTATCGCCCGGGGGGAAGTCTTCGTGACCTCGACCGAGCAGTCGTTCACCAAGCGGCTCACCAACACTCCTGAGAACGAACGCTTCGTGAGTTGGGGGCCGGAGGGGAAGTCGGTGGTTTATGCTAGCGAACGCGACGGTAAGTGGAGCACCTACCAGACGGAGCGGGTACGGGAGGAGGAGCCCTTCTTCTTCGCCGCTACCCTGCTGAAGGAGTCGCCCGTCCTGGAAAACGAACTCGACAACTACCTGGCCCGCTACAGTCCCGAC
The DNA here is from genome assembly GCA_964554545.1 of uncultured Lewinella sp. Lineage (GTDB taxonomy): Bacteria > Bacteroidota > Bacteroidia > Chitinophagales > Saprospiraceae > Neolewinella. The sequence continues at coordinate 674 of CAZKPE010000275.1, read as the reverse complement.
GGCAAGAAACTGGCCTGGATCGAAGACCGCCGTAGCCTGAAGGTGAAGGACGTGGAGAGTGGCGAAGTGACCACGCTGCTGACCCCCGACGATCTGTTCCACATGCGCGACGGCGACAAGTATTTCCGCTGGAGCCCCGACAGCGAATGGCTGCTGGTCGACTGGAACAAACTCCTCAACAACAGCGAGGTGCTGCTGATGAAGGCCGACGGCTCGAAGCGCGTCAACCTCACCGAAAGCGGCTACTACGACAGCCGGCCGCAGTGGGTCGACGGGGGCAAGCAGATGATCTGGTTCAGCAACCGCGACGGGCTCAAGAGCTACGCCACCAGCGGGCAGTCGCAGGCCGACGTGTACGCGATGTACTTCACGCGGGAGGCTTGGGAGAAGGCGCAGTTGAGCGACGAAGAATTTAAACTGCAGAAGGCGATTAAGGAAGCGGAGAAGGAGGAGAAGTCGGGAGTCGGAAGTACGAAGTCGAAGGTCGATAGTACGAAGGCGGATTCTACCAAGGTCGAGCCGCTGGAGTTTGACTGGAAGAACCTGGACGAGCGGACGAAGAAGCTGACCATCCACTCCTCGCGGCTTGGCGATGCCGTACTCTCTAAAGATGGGGAGAAGCTCTACTACCTGGCCCGTTTCGAGGACAAGTACAACCTCTGGACCACCAACCT
>CAZKPE010000274.1:2118-5113 GCA_964554545.1 uncultured Lewinella sp. | reverse complement strand
TCACGGGGGGGGAGGATCACGACTTTGCCGAAATTAACCACGCCCGCATCTTCGGTAATCGACTGGAGTGGAATATGGAAGCGGGCGGAGCCGTAGGAAAATTACCAACCGATACGCTCGGGCCGGTACTGAAGGAATTGAAAGAAATACTCGGGGACAGAGAGACTGCCCGGGAAATCTACCAGACCATCGAGTCAGCCTACACAAATCATGAAACCTACGGGGCCGCCTCGGTCGAACTGGTCCACCACCTTTTCGGGGACTACGGACTGGTGGTCGGCGATATGAGCCGACCGGCCTTTAAGGAGGCCTTCCGCCCGATGATGGAGCGGGAGCTGTTCGAGTCGGTGAGCCAGCCGTTGATCGAGAAAGCCCAGGGAGAACTTGAGAAACTAGGCTACAGCGGACAGGCCCACGCACGGGAGATCAACCTCTTTTACCTGAGCGCCGGCCGCCGCGACCGCATCGTACGGGAAGAAGGCCGCTACCGGGTGCTGGATACGGACCTTAGCTTCACCGAAGACGAATTGCGGAATGAGCTACGCGAACACCCGGAACGCTTCAGCCCGAACGTAGTCATGCGCCCGCTGTTCCAGGAACTGATCTTCCCGAATCTGGCCTACATCGGCGGCGGCGGCGAGCTGGCCTACTGGCTCGAACGCAAGGAACAATTCGCCGCCTTCGGACTGAACTTCCCCATGCTGATCCGCCGCAATTCCGTGCTCTGGATCGACGGCGGCAGCCAGAAGAAACTCGATAAGCTGGAGCTGGACTACCGCGAACTATTCCGGGAGACCGACCTGATCATCCGTGACTATGTAGCCCGCCAATCCGAAAACGAACTGAGCCTCGCCGACGAACTTACGGCCCTGGAGGAGCTATTCCAGTCCATCGCCACCAAGGCCAAAGAGATCGACCCTACCCTGGAAAAGGCCGTCCTGGGCGAGCACGCCCGCCAGGCCAAGGCCGTCGAGAACCTGGAGGGCCGGCTGCGGCGCACCGAGAAGCAGCGGTTTGACACGGCACTGAATCAAATTCGCGGGCTACGCGACCGGCTGTTCCCCGACGGTGGGCTACAGGAGCGCACCGATAATTTCCTCAACATCTACCTGCAGGAGGGCCCGCAGATGTTGGATGTACTCATTGAAGCCCTCGACCCCCTGGAACCGGGGATGGTCATCGTACAACCCGACTAGCGCGCCCGCAGCACCTCATCGATGGCGCGTTCCAGCTGGGGGTCGCGGCCGTGTAGTCGGTCGAGCATGGTATTGTCGACCCGGACGTCCGGTTCCACGCCGGTCTTTTCTAGGTTGCGGCCGTCGAGGGTGTAGCAGCCCCAGCTCGGCAGGCGGTAGTAGCTGCCGTCGACCAGCCCCTGCCCGGTGGTGAAGATGATCCAGCGGTAGGTGGGCATGCCGACTACGGTACCCAGCCCGAGTTGCTTAAAGCCGGCGGCGGTCATCTCGGCATCGCTCAGGCTCTGCTCGTTGATGAGTAGCACGATGGGCTTGGCGGCGGGGGCGAAGTTCGGCTGGGGGGCCGGCTCTCCGCCCCGGTACTTCCACTCCAGGTAGGGTCGCTGGCTGAGGAACTGCAGGACGGCATCGTGGACGTTGCCGCCGGTGTTGTAGCGCAGGTCGAGGATCAACCCGTTCTTGCGGTAGGTCTCGCTGACCATCTCGTTGAGGAAGTTGTCGAGCTCGCCGCCGCCCATATTTTTCATGTGGACGTAGGCGATGTTTTCGCTGGTTCGCTCGTCGACCCGCCGTTGGTTCTCCCGCACCCACTCGTCGTAGCGGTGGCCGGTGACGCTGCGGTAGCTGGCGGGACTCAGGTTCACCGTTCGCTCGCTGCCATTGCGGTCGATGGTGAGTTCGACCTCCCCGTCTACGCTGGGCCGGGAGAGGTAGGACTCGCGGTTGCGGGTCGGGTCGATGCGCTGCCCGTCAATAGCCAGGAGACGGTCGCCGGGCTCCAGGTCGATGTCTACGTAATCGGCCGGCCCCTCGGTCACGATCGCCTCGATCAGGAAGGGGTCCTCGGGGGCGAAGGTCAGTCCCAGATCGATCGACTTCGCGCCGAAGGTGACGTCCTCCTCATCGCCCGAACTGTAGAAGCCGAAGTGGGAGGTATTGAGCTCGCCGAGCATCGCGTTCGTCAGCCGGCGCAGATCGGCGCGGGTATTGACGTAAGGTAGAAATTCGGCGTAGGCATCCCGCAGGGCGGACCAGTCGACGCCGTGGAAGTCGGTGTCGTAAAAGTTCTGCTCCATATTCGCCCAGGTCTCGTAGAACATCTGCTCGAACTCGGGGCGCAGGCGGCGGCGGAAGGTGTAATCGAGGGTGATGGCCTTGGTCTTGCTCCCATCCAAGTCCAGCTGCTGTACCGTACCGTCGCCGATTAAGTAGTACTTACCGTCGGCCATGACCAGGTCGTCGGCACCGCCGGTATTCTTCGTTTCGATGGCCTTGGTGGTCGGTCCTTCGTAGGGCTCGAAGACGGTCTGGTACAGCTGAAATTTCCCCTCGACCTGGTTGCCGCCGTAGAGGACGATCTGCTTGTCCTTTTCCTGTACCACGGCCACGCTACCCTGGTCGCCGAAAGAGGTTCCTACCTGCTCGATGCGCGCCATAATGTCCTTACGGTCAATATGGGTGACGGAATCGGTCTTGGTGGAGTCCTCCGCGAATAATTTGCGGAACCCCTCGGCCCGCAGCGGTTCGGCCCGGCGTTGCAAGGGTAGCCGGTACACGTTCGCGTCCCCTCCCCCACGGGGGTAGCCGGGCTGGTGGCGGGCACCGTAGAAGTAGAGGTACTTGCCATCGGGCGACCAGTACGGCCCCCACTCGCTCACTCCGGTCCGGGTGAGGTTCTCGCTCGTGCCGGCGGCTACATCATAGAGGAAGATGTCCATCTCGAAGTCGCGGCGGGCGTTGTAGGCGATGTAGTCGTCGTTCGGCGACCAGCGGGGGTAGGTGTTCTGGATGGCCCAGAT
>CAZKPE010000274.1:0-2018 GCA_964554545.1 uncultured Lewinella sp. | reverse complement strand
AGCCACTGCACCTCCCCTACCCGACCGGGGCCGGTCTCCAGCCGCCGGATGAACTTGCCCTCCATATCCGAAACGAATAGCTCTCCCCGGGACACGAAGGCCAGTTTCTTGCCGTCGTAGGCCACGTCAAAAGCCGAAACCTTCCCCTTGGTGTTGTAGTCTTGCAGCTGACCCAGTTCCTCGTAGCCCGGCGCGGTGACGGCCACCTTGCGCTCCCGCCCCCGCCCGACGTCGTAGGTGTACAGCTGAAAGTCCTTGACGTAGGCCAGCCGGCTACCGTCGGCGCTCACGGCGGGTGCGTAGATGGAATTGTCGCTTTTGAACAGCCGCTTCGGCGCATCCTTCCCGTTCAGCCGGTAGAGGTTGTATTCATCATTGTCGCGGTCGGAGAGGAAGTATACCCTGCCCTCCCGGTCCACGACGGCGAGCATATCCTTGCCCTCCCAGTCGGTATACTGCTCGTAGCGGTCGCTGGCGGGGTCGTAGCTCTTCACCTCCGGATTGTAGGGCCCCCGGTAGCGTTTGCGGTGCACGAACATGCGGCTCTCCCAACTCTCGTTGAAGAAGATGCGGCCGTCGGGGTGCTCGTAGGCGTTGTGCTGATTGTTGAAGTAGTGGTCGCCGAAGAGTCGCTTTGGCGTTCCCCCTTCCACCTCTACCGTATAGGTCGCCATGCGGTTGTACCGCCCCGAGGTGAAGTAGACCCGTCCGCTGTCCCAGCTCCAGCTCTCGACCCGGTCGTCGGCCTCGTGGTAGGTCAGTTGCCGCAGCTCGCCGCCCGCCAGCGGCATCAGCATAATGTCGAGGTTGCCGTACTGCCCCGACGAGAAGGCCAGCCACTTGCCGTCCGGACTCACGCTCGGGTTGGTCTCCTCCCCCTCCAGGGCCGTCAGTCGCTGGGCCGCCCCACCCTCGGCCTCCACCCGCCAGAGGTCACCGCGGTAGCTGAAGATGATTTGGGAGCCGTCGGGGGTCAGCGTCGGCTCGTCGACGAAGTAGAGCTCCTGTGCGCTCAGGGAAAAGGAGAGAAAGAGAAGTAGGGGCAGGCTTTTCATCCCCTAAATATACAGCAGTAGCCCAGCCTATGTGCCTACCCGTTTACCATCCACTGACTCCGTCCCCCGCAGAAAATCGCCTACGTCCATCCGTTTTCGGCCGGCGAGTTGCAGCTTCTTTACCTTCAGCCAGCCGTCGGCGCAGCGGATGTGGAGGAAGTCTTTTCCGTCCGAGCGAATGCTGCCGACTCTGGCTTCTCCTCCCTCCGTCGCCACCTCGGCCCGGATAAGTTTGAGCTGTTTACCGTCCAATTGGGTCCAGGCGGCCGGCCAGGGACTGAGGCCGCGGATGAAATTATGCACCTCCCGCACCGGCCGGTCGAAGTCGATGCGCGCCAGTTCCCGGTTCAGCTTGGGGGCGGGGGTGGCCCGGGCATCGTCCTGCTTTTGGGGCTCCGCTTTCCCGCTTTCGATCAGTCGCACGGTGCGTACCACCAGTTCCGCCCCGGCCACCATCATGCGGTCGTGAACGTCGCCGGCCGTCTCGTTCGGTCCGATCGGGATGCGCGTCTGCAGCAGCATATCCCCGGTATCGATGGCGTGGCGGATGAAGAAGGTCGTCGCCCCGGTCTCGGTCTCCCCGTTAATGACCGCCCAGTTGATCGGGGCCGCCCCCCGGTACTTCGGCAGCAGCGAGCCGTGCAGGTTGAAGGTGCCCAGTCGTGGCATGGCCCAGACCACCTCCGGTAGCATCCGGAAGGCGACCACGATCTGTAGGTCGGCCTTTAGTCCGCGCAACTCTTCCAGAAAATCCTCCCCCTTCAGGTTCTTCGGCTGTAAAACGGGAATACCCAGCCCTACGGCGGCCTTTTTCACCGGCGATTGCAGCAGTTGTTTCCCGCCTCGTCCCCCCAGCTTGTCCGTTGCCGTAATCACTCCGACGACCAAGTAGCCGGCCTCCACCAGCCCCTCCAGACTGGGCACCGCGAACTCCGGCGTCCCCATAAACACGATCCGCAATTT
>CAZKPE010000273.1:0-5120 GCA_964554545.1 uncultured Lewinella sp. | reverse complement strand
CCAAACGAATGCGCTATGCAGCCTAAATTACTACATCAAAAATCCGTCACACCCGCCTATTATGATGGCGCTCCGCCAGCAACCGCCCGCAGAAACAGCACGGCGTACTCAATAGATGAAAGTCAAGAAATTTTACTTCGATCGAGTTCCAATCCAGTAGAAAATGATTGCCATGCCGATGAAGTTAAATGAAAGAAAGAATGCACACAACAACGTGCCCACGTCAACCCGGCGGTGGTCATTTTTGGTGTCGACTGAGTTTACCCTGGGGGGAAAGAAAGTTGGGGTCCGAAAGTTTGGTTCTGATGCCGGGCTGCGTGCGCACACTCGTTCTGCGCAACGTGTACAGTCAACAGATATTCCCTAAATTTCTGAAACAAGATTCTACCTACTTTCAAGCTAAGAAAATTTTTTAATATCAAATAAGATCTTATCATTGCAATATGAATGCACCCATTGTCAGTCAAGCTAAACTTCTTTTAGCAAAGAAATTATCTGAACTTGAAGATCATTTTGATGCAGATATACTTACATATTATGGTCCAATCGTAGATGGGAATGAAACTATAATATTAAGTATCATAGAAAATTTGGCAGATGATGATCAAAAAAGGGATAATCTAGTAGTGGTTCTCACTACAGGTGGGGGCAGTGCGATTGCGGTTGAACGATACGTGAATATTATAAGACACCACTACAATGAGGTGCATTTTATAGTGCCTGATTATGCTTACAGTGCTGGCACTATATTTTGTATGAGTGGCGATTCAATCTATATGGATTATTTTTCAGTACTAGGCCCGATTGATCCACAAATACAGAATAAGGATGGTAAGCTAGTAGCAGCATTGGGATATCTAGATAAAGTTAACGAGATGATTCAAAAATCCCAGAATGGAACATTATCAGAACCCGAATTTTTCATCCTAAAAGATCTAGATTTAGCGGAATTAAGAAGTTACGAACAAGCTAAAGAACTCACTATTGCTCTTCTTAAGAAGTGGTTAGTAAAATATAAATTTAAAAATTGGGATATTCATCAGACTAATCCAACTCTTAAAGGGCAATCCGTCACACCAGAGGAGAAAGAGAAGCGAGCTGAGGAAATTGCTGACTCCCTTAGTGACAACAATATGTGGAAATCTCATGGAAGACCCATCAATCTGGTTACACTAAAGGAAGATTTAAAGTTAAAGATTGAAGATTACTCCAACAATGTCGAACAGAGATCGTTAATTCGTAGCTACTATGACCTTGTGAAGGATTATGCTTTCAGCCACAAGATTCATATATTCGTACACACGCGTAAATACCTGTAATATGTCGTCGATCAAAAGCACAGTTGATAAGAAAGTCGAAGATGTCATTGCAATTAAGAGTCAAGACTTCGATAGTACTCAGAAATTTACCGATGTTTTTAGACGAGTTGATAAGACATATAAGGACCTTGTGAAACGAGGACTGATTCAGCCTAAGGGATATAAGTTGATGACTGCGGACAATCGCAACTATAAGAGAACTATTTCTATCAATACCTATAATGCTGACATAAAATAAGGCATTCGATTATACTTGCATTTAATAGATAAATTGTAGATAATCGCGAGTGTTGTCTAACAGATATGACTGTAGTGCAATTCAGTTTGATATAAACTGTTTAATTGCGAATTTAAATAGTTTATTAAAGTAGGAATTAATGCGCAGAACACCGCGCCCACGTCAACCGGGGCTAGTGATTTTGAGGTTAGTTGGTACTACTAATGTCCGGGTTCGTCGCGTCGTCAATGGACCGAAAGCTCCCGCCCTGTGGTTGGTCGGTTTCGGTCCATGCCGCCGCGCCGCCCCCTTGCGGGTGGGTTGAAGTTGGTTGGGTTCCAGGAAGAATGCCCCGGCTGCGTGGGCGCACTCGTTGTGTGCAATCAGTCGCATTAGCCGACTACACATCCATCATTCTAATAAAGAAAATCAAATAAGTATATATGATCCAATGTAAAGGACAATCAATCCAGACGATTGCCTGGGTGTTATGTTTGTCTATTTTAATTACGAGTTGTGATTTTCAAATCAAAGGATCTTGGAAGGTAGAGGAATATAATAAAGCATATCTAAAGAATGGTGAACTTTTAGATTTTGACGACAAAGAAAATAAGGTTCTGATAATAGATAATCATGGAGTTGTATACGAAAAAGACTATCAAATATCGAATAATAGATTTAAATTATTGGATTCTAATGACTCTCTGTCTATAGGTGTAGATGTGAACGTCGGGGATTCTATCTTGATATTAGGAAGTAGTACGTATAGTCGAATAAGTAATACAAAAATAGATTCTAGTTTCAAGATTGATATAGAATCCATCTTTGGTTATGATACAATCCGAACATCCCCTAGTAAAGGCAACAGAATATACTTTATATCAATCAAATCAATAAGCAATTCAAATTATATTCTCAAATTAGGTAATCGCGTTTCTACGGTGGAAGAATTACCGCAATTTCTACAATGTTATCACTGCGAAAGAGATAAAAAGACATCCATAATTCTGGTCGATCAATCAGTCAAGTTAGAGCATTTATTTGAGGTTTACCTGTACTTAGATCATCAAGGGATAAGAGATAGAAGGATTGTAACTAATGCAGTGGACATAGGAGTATATGAAGGATTCAAAGACAATCTCGTAATATGGCAGGAGCAAAGAAAATTATTTGACAGCCTACAAAATTACCCCTCATTTCCACATATCGGCCCACATAGAAGCAAGTGGAAAGAAGAGACTACTGCTAAATTTGTAAACGGTAAGGACATACTTTCTGATGAATATGCGATACAACTTAGCGCCAGTTCTATTAACATGTATTTAGTTAATCTAGGCGATATTGAACGTGTGGTAGACTACCTAAAGATTAAAAATCAAATTGATAATACCATAGGTGAAGAAACGGATGTCAATCAAGTAAATAGTTCGAAGAATTCTTCAAATTCTGGAGACTCAGTATTGCGGCTACCTATTGTAGTCTATGAGTATTTTATAAAGTAGAAGATAATGCACACAACACCGCGCCCAGCGTCAACCGGGGCTGGTGAATTTGGGTTGGTTAAGTGCTATAGACGTCCGGGTTCGTCGCGTCGTCAATGGCCCGAAAGCTCGTCGTACCTCCTCGGTTTCGGTCCATGCCGCCGCGCCGCCCCCTTGTGGGTGGGTTGAAGTTGGTTGGGTTCTAGCAAAGAAGCCCCGGCTGCGTGGGCGCACACGTTGGCTGCAATGATCGATAACTACTATGCGATGTTTACCGCACTGAGAGCGAATAAGTAGATAGATTCTATATTTAAACTATTAAATTATGATTGGAGTTCCGGTTAGCTATTCGCAATTGTTTGAAGGCGAGGATAAGTCTATAGACGAATTGCTAGCAAATATCCCAAGCAAAGTTGTACTAATTGTCTGCTCTTATATCAGCCATCATCTAACGATAGGAACATCTGATAGAAAAATATATGAATTTGTATCGAGGAATTGGCCAATTCAGGTAAAGCATATTATATCACAAAAGATTCGTGACCTATCTGACAAATCTCAGGGTAGTACTCTAACTTTTTTCAATCAATGGTGTGTTGCAGAATTCACCAAGAGAGAGTTGTTGTATTATCGAGATATTGAGTACGATAAGCCTGATACTGATCCATTAGATGAGTATAAAATTTTCCTCGCATATCTATTATCTATTGATGAGTCAATTGCAAATCAGGAGCTAAACTTACCTAAAGAGGGGGAGGATCTTAGTAAGTACATCCATGGGTTTGAAGTTACCTGGCCCTTGTTGATTCAACAGTACGAATTTAATACGGAGATTGACCCAATTTTTGAATCTTTTAAGAGCTCCGCGTTACTTAGTGAATTAAAAAAAGGTAAGTATTCTTCCGATGTAGACAGCTATGTCAAAGCGTACGGCTTTGATCGTCCCTATGAATATTTGTTTGGATATTTAGAACTGATGAAACCGTCGCTAATAAAGGGCCAAAAGTCACAGATTCCAGTTGTTGATGTGCCTGAAGATAATATGTATAGGGCAATCGTAGATGCCAAAACACTGGATGTCAATAAATACAAAACAAATAAGAAGGACCAAATAATGTACAGTGGGATTAGGAAACGACCGTTCTTACATTTTGAAGATAGCCTATTTTTAGTTTTAAATTGGAGCTTTTTATATTCCCAAGTTGGACTTGGTATTTTGTTCGATTTATATTTTAAATCCTCAAATATAAGAAAAGATTACAGATCTGTAATGGATTTTCGATCAGAAGTAAGTAAGTCTGTGACTGAAAAAGTTATTTTTGGTTCACTACTAAATTATGCTTATGAAAATCAAAGCTATACACTTCTTCACTTAGGGGAGAGTGACGAAGAACCCGATGCCTATTTGCGGCAGGGTAAATCAATATTCATATTTGAATTTAAAGATGTGTTGTTTGCTGATAAATCCATAGAGAACGGAACCTATGAAGAAATAACTAAAGTAATAGAACACAAGTTTATTGAAAATGAAAAAGGACATCCCAAAGGAATAAACCAATTGAAGAATCATATAGAATGCATCAGTACAAATTCATTCAAATTTGACAAATTTGATAGAAAGCATGATAGAAAAACGGTGGATGTATTTCCAGTCATCGTTTTCGGACACAACCAGTTCACTATGCCAGGAATCAATAAATATTTAGCTGACAAAATGAAAGACCTCAAAATTGAGCATTCATTTAGAAGTATACATCCCTTAACTATGATAAGTGTTGATTATCTATTTAAATTCATTGAGATGTTCAGAAAATTTAGATTGAAGCAAATTATCAAAGACTACCATAACAAAGTCGATGGACATAACCGTGATTTTGAGAAGCGTGGAAAAATGAATAGTTTATTACTCAGACACGGTGCAATCGAACAAATCGGTACAATTTATGAAGCCAATGGGGATATCCGTAAAGCTGATCGAAGAGTACTTCATAGATTAATGAAAGATTATGGAGTTAATCTATAATGCAGCCAACACCGCGCCCAGCGTCAACCGGGGCTAATGGATTTTAGGTTAGTTGGTTCTATTGACGTCCGGGCTCGTCG
>CAZKPE010000272.1:0-5153 GCA_964554545.1 uncultured Lewinella sp. | reverse complement strand
TGGAGGGTAGGGCGAGGGTGCCGGCGGCGGTGAGGGTTCGCTTGAGGTAGCTTCTTCGGTTCATTCTATATGGCTTGCAGTTTCTTTCCCTCACCCCCGACCCCTCTCCGGGGGAGAGGGGAGACGTCTCCGCGTGTTTTCCGGAGAGATCGGAGACATTTTTAAGGTTCGTTTGTAGTAGACTAGGACAAAAGATAGTTATTCCCCGGCGGCCCATTCGATGCCGCCGAGCAGGTGGCGAAGGAAGAGCGGATCCAGGTAGTGTTCTTTGCGGTGGCCCAGCGAGGTGTACCAACTGCGCCCCTCCCCCGCCGGGTGACACCAGCTGACGGGGAAAAGGTCACCAAAGGTGTCGGCCGGGTAGTCCACCTTGCCGATCGAGTCGGTGACGGTGGTCAGGTCGGCGGCCAGCAGTACGCGGCTGGCGGGGTTGAGCCGCTTGAGGTAGTAGCATTCGTCGTCGCGCACGTGCCAGGTAGGCGGAAGAAAGTCGGTGGCGGGGTGATCGGCGTCGACCACCGCTACGTCGAAGTCCTGCCGCCGGGCGTGGCGGTGAAATCGGCCGCCGAGGATTTCGGCGAACCAGTCCGCGCCCCGCTCCGAGCCCGAAGCCGAGTGGATGCCAACGAAGCCGCCGCCCCCGTTGACGTAGTCCCGGAAGGCCGCCTCCTGCGCCGGGGTATCGAATACGTCGTTGTTCGTATTGGAGAAGATGAGTACGTCGAAGTCCGCCAGCCCCGCCGGGGTGAACAGGCCGGGATCTTCGGAGGCCGCAACGGTAAAGCCGTTCTCCTCCCCCAACCGCTCCAGCGCCGCGATACTGGCGGGGATGTTGTCGTGGACGTAGCCCTTCCCGTTTTTCGTGTACACCAGCACCCGCTTTCCACTCAGGGCGGGCGTACCGACGACGACCCGCGGCGGGTGAGCGAAGTCGTGCCAGTAGCGCTCGGCGGTGAGGCTGTTCAAGCTGCCGTCGTATACCACCAACCGGTAGTGGTGGCGGTAGCTGCCCCCCGGGCGGTAGGGCAGGTCGCATTCCTGGGCCGGATTGAAATTCAGGAAGACGTTTTCCTTCCCCCCGTTCGCCCCCTCGGGCCAGATGCGGATGAGTTGGGGGCTGTCGAAATTGGCGGGGTGGCTGAGGAAGAGTACACCGCTTGTCCCCGCCTCGGTCGGCCCCTCCACCTTAATCCAACGGGCGCGGGTGGCGTTGCCGTCGCCCTTATTGTAGCCCTCGGAAGTAAGCAGGCTGGCGGTTTCGTCATCCCAGTCGGCCCGCGCGCGCAAGCCCAATCCCTGGTAGCGGTACGCCTTGACGACGAAGGGGTCGAGGGTGGTGTTCGTCTGGGTGACGGTATGGTCCAGCAGGTAGCGGTCGGGGGAATCGCCGGGGTACAGCCGCAGTTTCTGTAGGTCGGAGAGCACGTCTTCGTGGTCCTGGCGCGTGGTGTCCGCAAAGACCCGGTACACCCGCTCGTTCGTCAGGCCGGCAAAGACCGGTCCCACGTCCGTTTCGCCCTCCTCCACGTGGAGGACCGTTGCCTGCCCCTTCGCCAGGTTCCAGAAGTCGATCTCCCGCCCGCGGAATTCCGTTTTCGTCCAGGGATCCCATAGCCCGTAGTGGTGGTAGTGGTCCGGCGGCTGGATGCGGGTGATCACGGCCCCGCCCGGAGTGCGCAGGGGGTGAATGAAGCCACTGCGCGAAAAAATCGGATCGACGCCAGGTGGAACGCTTGCCGGGGCCCGCGCATACGACAGCACCTGCGTCCCCGCCCACCCTATTCTCGTTTCAGCCTGGGCCCGTTCAATTTGCAATCCTGCATCCGCTTTCCCACTGGCGGTGGATAGGGTATAGCTACGCCGTTCCCCCGCCCGCAGTGTATCGGCCAGCAGAAAACAGAGCTCGTCACCGTCGCGCTGGGTAGGCACTGAATGCGACTGCTCTTCTGTATTTGCTCTAAGGGCGAAGTCCGATTCATACGCCCCCCACCCGGCCGGCAGCTCAAAACAGACCGGGGTGCCGATCCGCTCGTGGTCCCCCGCGAAAACGGTTACGGTAAGGGATTCCTGGGCCAGTACGACGGACCAGAAGGGAAGCAAGGGCAAGAAAAACAGTGAACGTATCCGCATCCCCTAATGTAGGATTTCCTCCCAAAACCACACCCCGCACCCCGCACTCCGCACCCCGACCCACCTACTCCCGTTGATACACCCGCACGTAGTCCACCAGCATCCGCGCCGGCAGCGGGGTGTCGGCTAGCGAGCCCCCGTTGCGGCCGCCCAGGGCGAGGTTGAGGAGCAGGTAGTGGGGCTCACGGAAGGGGTTGTGGCCGCTGCCGTCCTTATTCACGAGCCGGTCCAGCGGTACGCGATTCAGCAGGCGGTCGTCGAGGTAGAGGGCGATGGCCTCGGCGTCCCAGTCCATGCGCCAGACGTGGAATTGCCCGGCCCAGGCCGCTCCACCCAGTTCGGTAACGGGGACCGTCTCGATGAACCACTCCGGGCTACCATCCGGACCAAGACAGGCGACGTTGGCCAGCAGCTTTCCGTCGTAGTATTCCATCATATCGATCTCCCCGCCGGCGGGCCAGTCGCCATTCACTCCGAGGGTCCACCAGGCGGGCCAGAAGCCCTCGCCGACCGGGATTTTACCGCGCATCTCGAAGCGGCCGTAGGTCCATTCGTGCTTACCGCGGGTGTTGATGCTGGCGGCGGTGTAGTAGATATCGGGGCGCTTGGTCCGCCAGTCGTCGCTGCCGGCTACGTAGTCCGGATTCGGGCGGGGGGCGGGCTCGCGGCGGCCTTCGATCATCAGGTGGCCGTCTTGAACGAAGGCATTTTCCTCCTGGTACCACTGATCTTCCTCGTTGCGGCGGAAGCCGCGTTCGTAGTCCCAGTTGGCGGGGTCGGGGCGACCGTCTTCGTTGAATTCTTCGGCCCAGACGAGGCGGTAGCCGGGGGGAACGGAGTCGGCCGGCGGGGGCATGAGCAGGGAGATAAGGAGGTACAGCATGCAACGAAATTCAGGGTCCGATAAGGTAAGCGTTCCCCCACTAATTTGGTCACCGGCGACGGAGTTACTACATTTCGTGTTCGAACGACTATGCGCCCAGTTTACCTCTTCCTATTTCTGTTGTGCTTCCTGTTCTGGGGCGGGGACGCAGGTGCGCAGTTGATCGACCTGCGCGAAGATCGCGCCCAATTGGAAGGGAGTTCCGGTAGCGGGCTCCTGATCGAAAACCCCTTCGAGTGGCTGCACGAGGGCCGCTTCGGATTCAATGCCGATCTCGGCACCCAGGCGACCCTACAGGTACTACGCTACCGGATCGGGGAGCAGGACGGGTTCAGTCTGCCGCTCTACATCCTCTCCACCGCCAACGGACCGGGCTTCGGTGACCTGCCGCCCGAGCAACTGACCTTCAACGCCATGGTAACGCCCACCGGCGGCCTGTTGAATTCCTTCCTGGCCGAAGACCTGCAGCTGATCGGCAAAAGCGACCGCTCCACCGCCCTCAGTCTGGCCGGTACGCTGGGCTATAAACTCCTCCCCGCCCGCAAGCTGGCCGCCGACAGCAGCGCCACCGTCTCCACCCTCTACTCCGATGCGGGCATCCGGCTGGCTACCGGAGCCTGGATCAGCGGGGCGGGAGACAAGCAGGGGACCTTCGCGATCCAGGCCAAGGTCTTCGCCACCTCGGCCCTCGGGGAGCGGGGGGAACTCGGGGCCATCTTCGGCGACCCCGATCGCAGCTGGTTCGTGGGCCTTTCGGCGGATGTGGTCCTCTACATCGCCGACGCCATCGACTTCCGACTCAATTGGTCGCGGGCCCTTTCGGAGGAACTCATTCTACCCGATCAGGTCCAGCGGTCGGTGGTCACCCTAGCCCTCAATTACGGCGTGCAATGAGCCTGCGTTACCTCATCGTCATCTGCTGTCTCAGCTTCCTAACTTGCGGGGACACCCAGTCGGAAACCGCCGCGCCGTCGCCTCCCCCGCCGGATGCCGGAATCGACGGAGAAACCGGCAGCTGGCAACTCGATCAGGCCTACGATGACATCCCGCTCACGGACCTTCAGGAAACGCTCATCCGTACCCGAAACGCCGACTTACTCGACCTGACCGTTCCCGAGCCCTACACCGACCGGCCGGAGACCGATATCCCCGAGCTGAAGCGTATCCTGGAACGCCCCCTGTCCATCAATGGCACCCCCATCAGCGAAGCCCCCCACCCGGCTGCCCCCGCCGGCATGGCGACTTGCGTGAACGGGCAGCCCGTCATCCACTTTTCCGAGACTCCGACCGCCTATAACGATCTGTACAAATACGTCTTCTTCCGGGAGCACGAGTACGCCCACCACGTATTGGGTCACGTTCCCTGTCCGCGCCCGGAAGGTCGCCACCGCCCCTCCCGCCGCGAGATCGCCCGCCAGGAATTGGCGGCGGATTCCCTGGCCGCGGGTTATATCTTGCGGGAGGCCGGTGCGTACGGCCCTACCGTCCTGGCTCTGGTAGCGGGCGGTTTCACGGGGAACGCCGAGAGCGCCAGTTACGTGCCGCCGCTACGGATAAGAGGTTGCCGACTAATGGGGATGATGGGCCTGAACGGAAGCTGCGAGTAGGTGGCGTATCTTTTTCGGCCCCAACGACCACTCATGCTCCGACTGCTGCTTCTCCTGCTACTGCCGTGCGCCGCCCCGGCCCAGTCCGCCTATCTGGACACCGTGCGCGCCCGCGTGATCGACCACCTGCGGGATCCGGAAGTCGATTCGGCAGAAGTGGTGGATTACCTGACCGGACTCGGAACCGACGGCCGCTGGCCCGATATCAACTACATCGACACCTCCCGCACCGGCTTCGACCACAGCCGCCACCTCGACCGCCTCGTGGAGTTGGCGCGGGCCTACGGGAAGCCGGGAAGTCCGCTGGGGGGCGATCCGGCCCTGCGCGACGGACTGCAGCGGGCGATCGGTCACTGGCTGACGGAAAACTACATCAGCGCCAACTGGTGGCACAATCAGATCGGCACCCCCTGGGATCTCGTCCACACCTTCCTCCTACTGCCGGAAGAGGAGTGGGTAAAGTCCCTGCGCCCGGCGGCCGACTCCATCATCGGTCGGGCCAATCTACAGGCCTGGGGCGCTCGACCGGGCGG
>CAZKPE010000271.1:0-5155 GCA_964554545.1 uncultured Lewinella sp. | reverse complement strand
AGCGGTCCACCAGCACCATCATTTCCTCCTCGGTTTCGAGGGTATTGAGGACCTTTTGCAGGCTGGGGCGGTCGCTCTCCAGGATATCTTCGATGCCCTGCAGCTCGTCGTCGGCCAGCACGCGGGTGTAGCCCTTCTGCTGCAGCAGTTCGAGTTCCTTGCGCAACGTCCGGTCGCCGTAGGTGCGCGGGATGGGGGCGTAGAGGTGGACCCTGCTTCCTTCTTCCTGTTCGAGAATATGGTCGACCACGTCCGTCACTGAATGCCGGCGTACTTCCTCCCCGCTTTTGGGGCTGTAGGTGCGGCCCACCCGGGCGTAGAGCAGCCGCAGGTAGTCGTAGATCTCGGTGAGCGTACCGACCGTCGAGCGGGCGTTGGCGGTGGTGGTCTTTTGCTCGATGGCGATGGCCGGACAGATGCCGCGGATATAGTCCACCTCCGGCTTCTTCATGCGCATCAGGAACTGGCGGGCGTAGCTACTGAGGGATTCCACGTAGCGGCGCTGACCCTCCGCGAAGAGCGTATCCATCGTCAGGCTCGACTTCCCGCTGCCGCTCACGCCGGTCACGACCACCAGCTGATTCTTCGGGATGGTCAGGTCGACGTTCTTGAGGTTATTCGCGTTGGCCCCCTTGATGAAGATGGCGGTGCGCAGATCGGCGGCGGAGTGCTCGGGGGGGCGGGTGGTGGTCATGCTAGTCACAATCCGCAAAGGTAGCGATTGTTTGCCACGTTTTGTTGGGAGTTGGGCGGCGGGGCGCGGGTGCAATGCAAACCGGTAACTTTCAACGTGGGAAGTAGCTTTGACCAGTATGCCCGTTCCCAAACTGCTATTTCTCTGCAGCCGCAACCAGTGGCGTAGCCGTACCGCCGAAACCATCTTCCGCGACGACCCCCGCCTGGAAGTCCGCTCCGCCGGCACGGCCCCCTCCGCCCGCATCCGGGTATCGCGCCGGCTGACTGATTGGGCGGACCTCATTTTCGTCATGGAACGGCGCCACCTGGACCACCTCCACCAACGCTTCGGTCGGGAGGCCTTGCCGGAAGTCATCATCCTCGACATCCCGGATGACTACCGCTATATGGACCCGGAACTGGTTGCCGAACTACGATTGAGTGTAGCCAGCTATCTGTCCGACTGACCGTCGTTTTCCTATTTCCCCCGCACCTGCGCCCCGCCGCCCGCCCAACTCAACTGACAAACTGTCAGACCTCCGAGGTCTGACAAGTTGGCAGCCCGCAACTTTCCCCATCCCCGCCGACATTCCCCACCTTTGCCGCCCCCATGCTCCTCACCCTCACCACTACCCACCAGCCCGCCACCGACCTCGGCTACCTGCTTCACAAACACCCCGATCGCCTGCAGTCAGTCGACCTGGCCGTCGGGAAGGCCCACATCTTCTACCCCGAAAGCAGCCCCGAGCGGACCACCGCCGCCCTGCTACTCGACATCGACCCCATCCAGTTGGTGCCCTACATTAACGACCGACCCTACGTGGCCTCCTCCTTCATGAGCGTGGCCCTGTCGCGGGCCTTTTCCACCGCCATGAATGGCAGCTGCGCCAAGCGACCCGAACTGGTCGACCGGCCGCTACCGCTCGAGATCGGCATCCACGTGCTACCGGCGCCCGGGGGCGGGGAGGGGCTCATCAAACACTGCTTCCGCCCACTGGGCTATACGGTGCGGACGGAGCGCCACACCCTCGATCCGACTTTCCCGGACTGGGGGGAGAGCCGCTACTTCACCGTCCGCCTGACTCATACCCTGCCGCTGAAGGATGCGCTGAGCCACCTCTACGTCCTGCTGCCCGCCATCGCCGATGACAAACATTACTTCGTCAGCGAGCAGGAGGTTGGAAAGCTCCTCGCCAAGGGGGCTGGCTGGCTGGAGACCCACCCCGCGCGGGAGGACATTACCCGCCGCTACCTGAAGAACTTGCGCTCCCTGACCGATACCGCACTCGGCCGGCTGACTGAGGAGGGCGGGGACGTCCCGATAGCTATCGGGACAGGCGATACCGTAAAGGACCGTACCCCCAAACTACACCGCCAGCGCCTCGATGCAGTCGCTACGGCCTTTCGCGCCAGCGGTGCCACCTCCGTCATCGACCTGGGCTGCGGGGAGGGAAAGCTGCTGAAAATTTTGCTCAAGGACAGACAGTTCACCCGCCTGGCCGGCACCGACGTCAGCTACGGCGAGCTGGGCAAGGCCAAAGATCGCCTGCATTACGACGAAATGAGTCCGCGCCAGCGCGAGCGTATCGAACTCTTCCAGGGTGCCCTCACCTACCGCGACGACCGCCTCCGGAATTACGATGCCGCCGCCGTGGTCGAGGTCATCGAGCACCTGGACGAGGACCGGCTGGAGGCCTTCGAGCGGGCAATCTTCGGCTACGCCCGGCCCGGTACCGTCGTGCTCACCACCCCCAATGCCGAGTACAACGTCAAGTACGCCGCCCTCAGCGCCGGCAGCATGCGCCACCCCGACCACCGCTTCGAGTGGACCCGCGAAGAACTGGGCGACTGGGCCGGGCGGGTGGCTACCACCTTCGGCTACACCTTTACCATCTCGGGGATCGGACCGGAAGACGATGCCGTCGGTTGCCCCTCCCAACTAGTTGTTTTTACGCATGGAAATTAGCGTACCCGAGCTCTCCCTGGTCCTGTTGGTCGGTCCCTCCGGAGCGGGGAAGTCGACCTTTGCCCGCCGCCACTTCGGCCCCTTCGAGGTGGTGAGTTCCGACCGCTGCCGGGGCATCGTGAGCAACGACGAGAACGACCTAACGGCCACCGACGATGCCTTCGAGCTGCTCTACTACACGGTCGGCAAGCGACTCAAGCGCGGTCTGCTCACCGTCGTCGACGCCACGAACGTCCGCCCCGAAGACCGCAAGGGACTGATCAAGTTGGCCCGGGAGTATCACGTGCTACCCGCCGCCATCGTGCTCCATCTGCCCCCGGCGGTCTGCGCCGAGCGCAACCGGGAGCGGACGGATCGGCAGTTCTCCGGCCACGTCATTCGCCAGCAGTACCTCAATCTGAAGCGGTCGCTGAAGGGGCTGCGCCGGGAGGGCTTCCGGCAGACTTACGTGTTGAACAGCGAGGAAGAGGTAGCCGCCATCAGCAGTATCCGCCGCGACAAGCTCTACAACGACAAGCAGGAAGTACACGGCCCCTTCGACATCATTGGCGACGTCCACGGCTGTTATGCGGAATTGGTCGAACTGCTGGAAAAACTGGGTTACACGGTCGCCGTGGAACCGGAACGGGTGACCCACTACGGTCTTTGCGTAACCCCCCCGGCGGGGCGGCAGGCCGTGTTCGTGGGCGATCTGGTGGACCGCGGACCCGACTCCCCCGGCGTACTCCGACTCGTGATGAGCATGGTCAAAGACGGCGTGGCCTGGTGCGTACCCGGCAACCACGACGCCAAATTGCAGCGCAAGCTCGCCGGCAAAAAGGTCAGCCTCACCCACGGACTGGCCGAAACGATGGAACAACTGGCGGGGGAGTCCAGCCGCTTCCGCGACGATGTGCGCGATTTTCTCTACGGCCTCATCAGCCACTACGTCTTCGACGACGGCAAGCTGGTCGTAGCCCACGCCGGCCTCAAGAAGGAGATGCAGGGTCGCGGTTCGGGGGCGGTGCGGGCTTTCTGCCTGTACGGGGAAACTACCGGGGAAGTCGACAGCTTCGGTCTGCCGGTGCGCATCAACTGGGCGGCGGATTACCGGGGAGAGGCCAAGGTCGTTTACGGCCATACCCCCGTGCGCGAGGCCCGCTGGTTCAACCGCACCATCGACATCGACACCGGCTGCGTCTTCGGTGGCAAGCTGACCGCCCTGCGCTACCCGGAGGAGGAGCTCGTAAGCGTGCCCGCCCACCGCACCTACTGCGAGCCGGGCCGCCCGCTGGATGCCGCCTCCGACCTGTCGCCCCAGCAGGAGTACGACGACCTGCTCGACATCGCCGACGTAACGGGTAAGCGCATCGTTCAGACCCGCCTGCGCAACAACCTGACCATCCGGGAGGAGCAGTCCGCAGCCGCCCTCGAGGTCATGAGCCGCTTCGCCGTCAACCCCAAGTGGCTCATCTACCTGCCGCCCACCATGTCGCCCTGCGAGACCAGTGCGCTACCCGGCTACCTGGAGCATCCGGCGGAGGCCATCGGCTATTACGGCAAACAGGGCATTCGGCAACTTATCTGTGAGGAAAAGCACATGGGCTCCCGGGCCGTGCTGGTGATTTGTCGCGACGAGGGGGTTGCTCTGAGCCGCTTCGGCATCCGCGGGGCCGGGCGGGGCATCTGCTACACCCGCACGGGCCGCAACTTCTTCACCGATCCCGAACTGGAGCGGGCATTCATCGACCGGGTGGCGGCGGCCGTCGGGGCCAGCGGCTTCTGGGAGGAGTTCCGTACCGACTGGGTCTGCCTGGATGCCGAGTTGATGCCATGGTCGGCCAAGGCGCAGTCGCTCATCCAGGGACAATACGCGGCGGTGGGGGCGGCTGCAAGTGCTGCACTACCGGAGGTAAACGAGCTTTTGGCGCGGACGCAGGTGCGAGGGGTATCGGGAATCGAAGAACTCAGCCAACGCTACGGGTATCGGGAAGAAGCCATCGGGAAGTACCGCGATGCCTACCGGGCCTACTGCTGGCCGGTCAGCGGGTTGGAGGACTACAAGCTGGCCCCCTTCCACATCCTGGCAACGGAAGGGGCCGTCCATACCGACCGCGATCACCGCTGGCATATGGACACCATTGCTACCATCTGCGCGGTGGACGAGGGCCTGTTCCGGGCCACCCCCTACCGCCTGGTCGATACCGCTGATGAGAGCAGCATCCAGTCCGCGACCGACTGGTGGCTCGAACTGACCGGCCGGGGTGGGGAGGGCATGGTCGTCAAGCCCCTCGACTTCATCGCCTACGGGAAGAAGGGGCTGCTGCAACCCGCCGTCAAGTGCCGCGGCCGGGAGTACCTACGCATCATCTACGGCCCGGAGTACGACCACCCCGATCACCTGGCTCGCCTCCGCAAGCGGGGCCTGGGCAAGAAGCGTTCCCTAGCCCTGCGGGAGTTTGCCCTCGGCGTCGAGTCATTGGAGCGCTTCGTGAGCGGGGAGCCGCTGCGGCGGGTTCACGAGAGCGTCTTCGG
>CAZKPE010000270.1:0-5225 GCA_964554545.1 uncultured Lewinella sp. | reverse complement strand
CTGGCCTAATCATCCGCAGCGGGGCGGCCGCTGATCTGTCTTGGGAGTACGCATCGTTCACATCACCGACCTCCACCTGCTGGCCTCCCCCGGAGACCTGATGGGCCTGGATGTTCGTGCCCGCTTCGAAGAGGTGTTAGTGGCCGCCGCCCGGCTGCAGCCGGATGCCTACTTCCTTACGGGAGACTTCTGCGCCCACGATCCGGAATTACCGGTATACCGGCACCTGCGTCCGCGCCTCGACCGCCTGGGCGCACCCTACTATCTCGTTCCGGGAAACCACGACGATCGGGGCATGATGCGCTCCGCCTTCGAGCTGCCCGGAACCGGAGTGGAAAGCCTGGAGCAACGGGTACAGGTCGGTTACCGGACGTTCTTGTTGCTGGACTCGGCGCCCGGGAAAGTGGATAGCGGTCAACTGGACTGGCTGGCGGCCGAGCTGGCGGCACATCCGGGGGCGGATATCGTTATTCACCATCCGCCGACCCTGCTGGGAGTTCCCTTCATGGACGGGAAGTATCCGCTGACCGAACGGGACCGTTTACTGGACATCCTGACGGCCGACCACCGTCCCCGCCGGGTCTTCTGCGGGCACTACCACTCGATTCGGACGGTCCGTCACCGAAATCTGGACATTCACCTTTGCCCCCCCACGAGCTTTTTCATCGACCCGGAGGCCGAAGCGTTCCGCCTGATCGACCGCCCGCCCGGCTTTCAGACCCTGGAATGGACCGAGGGGGGCGACTTTCGGCTGGTGGTGCGGGCAACTTATCCGTGAGTAAGGGCATTACAATTTAGGCCGCCGGTTTGTAGGATTGCGCCACCGTAGCGTATATTTGCGGCCGCTAACGACATCCAGACCCATGGTGTAATTGGCAACACAACAGATTTTGGTTCTGTCGTTCAAGGTTCGAGTCCTTGTGGGTCTACTTCTCCGAAAACCAGCTTTCCCGATCCGGGGGGAGCTGGTTTTTTTGTTGGGGGACAATTTATATCTTTGGCTGTCTTGTCGGGGGAAACGAAAAGTCGCTAGCTTGCGCCGGGGGCAAAATCTTCGTGGGGGCATACACTCTTTGTCCATTTCGCTTTGACCGACTTCTTGAACAATTATCACCTTATGCAGCAATTTCTACTCCTATTCGGGTTCCTCTTCCTGGCGACCACGGGCTACACGCAGGACGTGTACGTCAACGCCAGCGCCACCGACGGTGGTGACGGAACCACCTGGGCCACGGCCTACAACGACCTGACCGTCGCCCTCAACGCCGCCACGCCGGGCAGCAACGTCTGGGTGGCCGCGGGTACCTACACCACTCCCGACAGCTCCTCCTTCTTCATCAACGAAGAGCTTTCCCTTTACGGCGGCTTCGCGGGAACGGAGACCTCGGTCGATCAGGCCGATCCGGCTACCAATATTACCATCCTGAGCGGCGACGTGCTGGGCAACGACCCGACCGACATGAGCTACGACAGCACGCTAATGGACGATAACAATCGGGTGCTGACGATTCAGGATACGACCGAAGCAGGGAATACCTACCGGGTGGTGGTGGATGGGTTCACGATCACGAACGGGGTGATTGCTAGTGATGGTGCGTTCTCCCTCGCTCGCTTCGGAGGCGGCCTATTATCTATCGCCACCGTCGATGTCTCCCGCGTTCGCTTCACCCGCAACCGGGCGAATTTCGGTTCGGCTACCGGCATCGCAACTGGACGTGCCAGCGGATCAACCTTTACCAACATTGTTTCGGAGAATAACTATCCTTCGCGGACCAGCGTACACTACAGTAACGGGACGGATTCCGTAGGGTACTTCTCGAGCACCTTTTCCGCCAACGAAATGGATACGGTCGCCCACAGTATGATCAGTACGATCTTCTTTACCGGCTTTACCGTTGACGATTGTTCCTTCACTAATATTATCGCTCCGGGTGCCCGCGGCGGTGCCATCAATACCAATTTTGGCTTTGGCAGCCGGATCACGAATTCGACTTTTAATAACGTGATCGGTGATTTAGGCGGAGCCATCCACGTGGCCAGTGCCTCCGACGATAGTACGCGGGTCGTTACCGTAGATGATGCGATAATTGATAGCTGCGCATTTCTGAACGTCCGCAGCCCGGGTCCAGGCGGAGCAGTGGCCTTCTACAGTTCAAGCGGGTCGGTGCTCCATTCGGATTTCGATACCATTACTTCAGCCGACCTTGGTGGCGCCATAATCGGCAACTCCTTCAGTGATGAAGCTCCCGGCTTATCGTTCGCCCACCGTATTGAGGGTAGTACTTTCGATGACGTCACCTCCCGGGGGGGGGCAATCTGCATGTTCTCGGATAATCGAGATATTTCCATTACGGACTCCGACTTTAATCGCAACTTCGCCACCGCAAACGGCGGCGGGGCGATTCTTTTAGTCGGAAGCTTTCTCGAAAATGAAAGGGAAGCCCGAATCGTGGGCTGTACGTTTGATCGCAATGCGGCTCCTTTTGGTATGGCGGTTTGGTTGCTTGATCAACGAGCCGTGGTTGATGACTGTTTGTTCACTAACCATCCCGGTAATGACGCCGACGGGACGCTTTACGCTGGTGGGGGAAAGAAGCTCACAGTAACCAATACGGAGTTCTCCAATAACGGAACGGCTAGTAATGCATTCGGTATAGGAGCCGCGATTGTCAATTTTGCCGACGGGTTTGGGGCACAGGACAGTATGCTAATCGATAGTTGTACATTCGCCAATAATATTGGTCAGGGTACCGTCTTTCTCGGAGGAGAGTCCAACCCCAGGCCCTATACGAAAATTACGAACAGCGTCTTCTCGAACAATGCCTCTCCTTCCAACCTATCCGCAGGGACGGCTATTCGATTGCAGAATGGTGGGATAGTCGACATCCAGGATTCAGATTTTACGAATAATACCACGGGGGGAAGTGGTGGCGTATTATTCGCCTTTCAGATAGCCGATCAAACTACCGTCATTGATACGGTAGCAAACGATACGGTAGTACTATTTGATTATGCCGAGGATGGACTGCCGGAAGTGCGAATTACCCGCAGTCTCTTTCGTTCGAATGTAGCGAGTAGTCAGGGTGCAGTCGCCGATATCAATTCCGGTAGCATTACCATGACTAACTCCTTATTGGTAGAAAACGCCATATCGGCGGACGGGGGCAGTGGGGGTGCAGTCATTATCAATGGCACCGCCGGGGCACCTTTCCGCTCCGAAAATTTCTTCATCAATAACACCTTCTACGGTAATGCGGATGGGGGAAGAGAAGGCACGGGTGTGGACACCCTGCTGGCCGCTGCGGGTAACGATATTGCCATCTTCCAGAGAGCAGGCATGGGAAGGACGGACACGAACGCCGTCGTTCTCACCATTCAGAACAATGTGTTCTACCAAGAAGAAACAGCCGAAGAGAGTGTCGGCATAGAACTGACCGGAGACGACGGGAACATTATCGTGAATTCACTGGGCGGAAACTTCTTCACTAGTAATGCGCAGCCTGAATTGGTCATCAATCAGGTCAATAATGCCGCTGACACCAGGGATGTGGATGCAGCAGACACCGATCTATTCTTGGATCCGCAAATCGACTTTAGCGAATTCCCCGACCTCGACCTCATCCGCGGCGACGGAAACCCCCTCATCGACGGCGGTACCACCGGCCCCCTCGTCCCCGAAGTGGATTTCTTCAACGAGCCACGTGATAGCATGCCCGACATCGGTGCCATCGAGTACAACGGCCCGCGCGTGGACGTGACCGAGCCGATCGCCGACAGCGGGTTGGAGATCGACTTCTTCCCCAACCCCACCATTGACGTGGTCAATATCGTCAACAATGAGGCCGGACTGTCCACCTTTACGGTGCTGGTTTCCGATATGCAGGGCCGTTACCTGACGGGCCGCCACTTCGGAAGTGGCAAGAACGTGCTCAACATCAGTCACCTGCCTACGGGTACCTACAACCTGTCCTTGCTCATCGACGGTAAGGTGTACAGCCAGCAGATCATGAAGAAGTAAGCCCGTCTTACATTTTCTGACCAGCGGAGGCCGGATTGCTAGAGCAGCGATCCGGCCACCGTATTTTACGACGGCCAAGGATTATGATTGCACCTGCGTCCCCGCCGAAGAAATGAACCGAACCAGGGCCCGCTACGTACCTTTATGACATGCAAAGGGTATACCCGCACGTCCGCCTACTCAGGCGAAGGAAATAAGCCGCTTCCCGCCTCGGCCCGGAAGCCCGTCCGCGTTCACCCTTTTTCTTCCCCCCGCCCCTTTCCGCGGCCCCTTCCTCTCCCGTTATGCAGATCAACATCCTGGTGGCCCAGCCGCAACACGCGGTGTACGCCCAAGCTATTTGCGACCTGATCGAAGAAAGCGCCAAAGCGCGCGGCACCGGCATCGCCAAAAGGGAACCGGCGTACGTGGAAGAGAAGATACGTAGCGGAAAGGCCGTCATCGCCCTGGTGGATGGCCGGATTGCTGGCTTCAGCTACATCGAGACCTGGGAGCACGGCAAGTACGTGGCCAACTCCGGACTGATCGTCAACCCCGCCTTCCGCCGCCACGGGCTGGCCCGCCGCATCAAGGCCGCCGTCTTCGCGCTTTCCCGGAAGAAGTACCCCGAGGCCCGTGTTTTCGGCATCACCACCAGCCTACCGGTGATGAAGATCAACCACGACCTCGGCTACCGCCCCGTCACCTTCTCCGAACTCACCCAGGACGATGCCTTCTGGGCCGGCTGTAAAACCTGCCCGAACTACGACATCCTGGAGCGCAATGACCGCCGCATGTGCCTCTGCACCGCCATGATGGCCCCGAGCGCCGTGGAGGCCCGGCAAATGGCGGTGGATCTGTCGGATATGATCGTGGAGAGCTAAGCGCGGAGGAATGAATTGCTCCGAAAGGAATGACCGACCCGTACCGGGCCGATAAATTGAATCATCTTTATGAAGTTAGTATTAGCCTATTCCGGCGGCCTCGACACCAGCTACTGCGTCAAATACCTGACCGAGCAGGGGCACGAAGTGCATGCCCTGACGGTAGACACCGGCGGCTTTTCCACGGCGGAGCTGAAAGAGATGGAACAGCGGGCGCTGCAACTCGGCGCGGCCACCTACAAAAGCGTAGACGTCACCGATGCTTACTACCGCGAGTGCCTCCGCTACCTGGTCTACGGCAACTGCCTGCGGTACCAGACCTACCCGATGTCGGTCAGCGCCGA
>CAZKPE010000269.1:0-5340 GCA_964554545.1 uncultured Lewinella sp. | reverse complement strand
CTTAGGATGCTACGGGGGCGCGATCCAAACACCGAACCTGGACCGCCTGGCCGGTAACGGCCTCCGGTTTACTCACTTTTACAACAGCGCCAAGTGCTGTCCATTCCGCGCTGCCCTCATTACCGGCCTCTACCCCCACCAGACCGGTATCGGCCATATGACCCACACCGACCACGGGCTACCGGGCCGCCCGCATTGGCGAGTGGAAGATCGTGGCCACCGGTCCGCTAGGCAATTGGGAGTTGTACAATATGCGTACTGACCGAACCGAGACGACTGATCTAGCCTCAGCCCACCCGGAGAAAGCCGCCGAGCTGGCTCGGCGGTGGGAGGACTGGGCCGAGCGCACGGAAGTACTACCCTAGCCGTGGGATCGGGTGAAGACGCAGTACGGACCACCGGGAGACTACCGTCCAGTTACGCGTTGATATTTGCGCTTACCCCTCGGGCCTTTGTCGCTCCGCCGCAAGCAGGGGGAAGCGCCCGGAGGGGGTATGGGCTTGCTGCATCATCTTGCGCAGCCTCCGTACTACCGCCGGATGACCGGCCGCGACATCTTCCCGCTCAGCCATATCGACAGTGACATCGTAAAGCTCGAAGCGATCTTCATCGATGTAGTAAATACCTTTCCACTTGCCGGCCCGAACGGCCTGTTTAAATTCGGTTTTTTGGAAACGGAGGTTCTCGTTGAACTCCCAGTAGAGGTAGTCATGCTCCGCTTGCTTGCCCCGGC
This sequence comes from uncultured Lewinella sp., assembly GCA_964554545.1. Classification (GTDB taxonomy): domain Bacteria; phylum Bacteroidota; class Bacteroidia; order Chitinophagales; family Saprospiraceae; genus Neolewinella. The sequence continues at coordinate 4,607 of CAZKPE010000269.1, read as the reverse complement.
CGGTCAGGGTAGGCACGATGCTGATCCCGTCCGTCGGATCGGGCGGGCTTGCTCCGGCCAGTTCGCACACGGTAGGTAGCATGTCCCACATAGCGCAGAGGTGGTCGCTACGTGATCCGGCCGCCACGGTGCCGGGCCACCGGGCAATCAACGGGGCGCGTAACCCGCCTTCGTGGAAAGACCGTTTGTACTCGCTAAAGGGGCCACTGGAATTGAAGTAGGTGAAACTGTGGCCTCCCTCGCTGTGCGCCCCGTTATCGGTAGTGAACAGGATGAGGGTGTTTTCTTTCTGTCCGCTGTCATCGACGGCCGCGACCAGTTCGCCAACGTAGGCGTCCAGGGCCAGCATCATGGACACGAAGGCCCGCTCGGCCGGAGGCAAACTATCGCTGACCGGGTAGTCGCCGTGGTAATCCATAGGCTCGTGAGGAATGGAATACGCCACGTAAAGGAAGTAGGGGCGGGTGCGGCGGCGACTGATATAGGCTTTGGCTTTATCCGTTACCATACGGTCCATATTGATGGTGTCGGCCGCCAGCTCTTCCGCATTCAGATTATAGTATGACCCGTTTTCGTACATCGGCTCCACCGCCCGGGCGCGGTAGACCTCGTAGGGTACGTGGTGACCGGCCTCATCGTATAGGCTACCGTTGAACACGCCAGTCCGGTTGGGAAAGTCGGCACTCAATTTGCCAAAATGGTATTCAAATCCCCGATCGAAGGGCGTCTGATCGCTTAGCTCGCCCCCCAGGTGCCAGCGCCCGCTCATTGCGGTCGTGTAGTCGGTTCCCCGCTTGATCGCCTCCGGCAGAATCATTACGCTATCGGTCAGGGGAGCAACGCCGATGCCTGGAATGGAGACGTGGCCCCGAACCGGACTGTGGCCCGTGTGCAGACCGGTCATTAGCGTAGCCCGCGAGGGTGCACAGACGGCACTGCCCGCGTAATGTTGGGTGAAGAGCATGCCCTCCGCGGCGAGACGATCGATATGGGGCGTACGAAAACTCCGTTGCCCCAGTACCGACAGGTCTCCAAACCCCATATCGTCGGCCAGGATGTAGATGATGTTGGGACGGGGAGGGTATGAATTCGGCTCCGCGGGGGGGGAGGGGGCGGGGCCGCAGGTGCAGAGTAAGACCAGGAACAAAAAAATACCGTACCCACGTACCCACAAAGCAAGCGGTCGCGCAGTCATTCTACCGTAATCTGAAGGGGTGTGCTGGGTGGAGACTCCAGGCCGGCGTAACTGACTACGCTGATCCGGTACGTATAGGTGCTTCCCGCTCGGGCGGTCCTGTCCAAATACTCCATTTCCTGTATCGGAGTTTTGGGCGTATCGCTACCCCGTACCTCACGAAAGATGTGTGTAGTAGGCTGGTGGCGACCGGCGACCGTATAGGGGGGCTGAAGTTCACCGTCCCGGTAGATGCGGAAGGTCTGGAGACCGCTTTCGTAGTCTGGCCGGGCGTCCCAGGTGAGACGTACACCCTCCGGAGTCGGAGTAGCGACCAAATCAAAGGGGGGGCTTACCGGGGGGCTGTAGTCGGGCACAGTTCCGACCTGGGTGAAGATGTCCCACTTGGCCGCGACGGTCTGGCTGGGGTACCACATACCGGCTTCGCTGTATTCAGATGGCCAAACCGTGGCGGCCGAGGCGGGCTGCCGGACGACGGCCTCGATCCAGGGAATAGTCAGGTAACGGCTCTGCCCGGCATCGTGGCCGGAGGCGGGGTCGATAATCAGGGTCGCGGGCGCTTCACGGCGGCGCATGAAAGCGAAGAATGCGATCGCATGGGCATAGGTATCCGCGAATCGTTCGTCGTCTTTCTCTCCGATCCCGGTATGGATCAGCATCGGTACGTCCGTTGGGTAGATGGCCCCCTCCTCCGAATCCTCGGAATAGTCATTTAATCGCGGCCCGCCCGACTGAAACACGACCGCCGCAAACCGGTCGGGATGGCGGGCCAGCATTTCCCCCGCCCAGTATCCGCCGCCGGAGTGGCCCCAAATGATCCAGTCAACGGTAGCCACTTCAGGATGACCGCTGATAGCCGCTAATGAATCCAAAGCCAGCAGGTAAGCACGGTTGGTCCCATTGGCCGGGTCGCACCAGTCGCGGCATTCATCCATGGGCCACAGACTTGAACCCAGCAGTGCCGAGCCGATCGTATCCGCCAGTAGCTTCCAGTGTACGTCCTCCGTCACGTAGCGACCGGCCTCTTGCGCCGGATCACCGCAGCCGTGCTGATGCAGGATGATACGCTCTACCCGTTCCACGCCGGGGGGGATGTACAGGAAATACTTGGCCTGGGTGAAGGTCTCGCCGGCCAGTGGTTCGATGGATACTTGGTGAACGTCACCCTGAGCCGATGCTAGGGTGCTCAGGCCGATCAGTAGGAAGGTCAATAGCCTGGTTCGCACGAGGGAGCGGGAGTATGTGTTTAGAGCTTGGGAAGCTCGGCTTTTCAATTTGATCCAAAGTACGGGATTTGCCGCAGTGCGAAGAAATCAGCGTAGGAAGTCGGATTCATTCCGTCCGTAGCGTCCATCCGGGGCAGCGTTGATCCCACTTGCCTCAGGTCCGTTTCGTAACTTTAATCCGCCCGCCGGGGCGACCGGAGCCGTACGTACCTCAGGCCGTATGGAGGTTTGGTCCCGTAAATTTTGACCGATTGATGCGCTGATGGCGAACAAATTAATTTTTCTTTTAGGTAGCTGCTTTCTCCTGTACGGTCACTCCGTGTTCTTTCCATCCGACACGGCCGATCCGGCTCCGCCGCCCCATATCCTATGGCTAACCGTCGAAGACATTAGCCCTGACGCGTTCGGTTGCTACGGCAATGGTGTAGTGAGCACCCCTAACATCGACAGCCTGGCTCGCCATGGTGTCCGGTTCACCAATTTTAGTGCTACCAGCCCGTACTGTTCCCCCGCCCGTTCGACGATCATCAGCGGCCAGTTCGCGACCACCTTTGGAACTGACTGGCACCGCCAGGGCCGTCGGGTGCCGGATAGTCTGTATTTCTTTCCGCGCCTTTTGCGGGAAGCGGGCTACTTTACGACGAATGTCGGCAAGGAGGATTACAACATCACCCCCGCGCAGTGGGCTGGAGTGCGCGATCGGGTATGGGATGAATCTACCCCGGGTGCCTCCTACAATAGCACTAAACGGGCCGACAATCAGCCCTTTTTCTCCGTTTTCAATAATCTCATCACCCACATGTCGCGCCTGCGTAGCGTGACGACCGAACTGCGCGACGGGCGTAGTATCGACCCGGCATCAGTAAACCTCCCTCCCCACGTGCCCGACCACCCCGTAGTCCGCGATGATCTGGCCTGGCACTATGAAAAGGCCGAGCAGGCGGATGCCTGGGTCGGAAAGTTTCTCGCCGATCTACGGGATAAAAATCTCGATCAGCGGACGATCATCTTCTTTTTTGCCGATCACGGTGGCTGTCTGCCCCGGGGTAAGGCCTTTCCCTACGAGACGGGATTGCGGACGCCCCTCATCGTGTATGCTCCCCCGGCGTATCGACACCTGCTTCCCTCCAATACAAAGGTGGGAGGGATAGACGACCGGTTGGTTGACTTTACGGATTTAGCGCCTACCGTATTGCACCTGGCGGATGCCCGGGTGCCGGAATACCTCCCCGGGGCACCCTTTCTGGGTAGTGGGCCATTGCCGGAAAAAGACATACAGTTCGGCTTCCGCTGTAATACCGCCCACCACTATGACCCGAGCCGTACGGCCTACGACGGACGGTATAAGTACATCCGCTTCTTTACCCCTTACCGCTATGAAGGCTTACGTCAGGATTACCAATGGGGTATGCCGGCTAATCTGACTATGGACAGTCTGATGTTATCCGCCAGCCTACCTCCGGAACAGGCCCGTCACTTTCTGCCCCATCCGACGGAATTACTGTTCGATCTTTTGGAAGACCCCTGGGAACTGAATAATATTGCCAATGACCCATCGTACCGAGACAAAGTATCCGAGCTTCGGGAAAGGGTAAGACGGAACGCCATCCGCCATCAAGACCTGGGGTTTTTTCCCGATAAGTTCCGGCATCGCAGTGACTCCCTGTCCCTTTATGAATGGGTCCGCAGGAAGGATTACCCCGTTGATGATCTGATCGCAGCGGCCTATCGGGCTTCTTCCCCTTCGCGGGCAGACACGAGCGAGTTCCTACGCCTATTAGGTAGTACCGATCCGGCTTTCCAATTTTGGGGAGCTTCTGGATTGGCTCGCCTGGCCCAAAAAGATTCTCTACATCACCTTCCGGCTACCGTCTTCCCGTCACGCCATGGTGATGAGCGTACCCGAGCCACCTTGGCCCTGGCCGCCGCTTACGGTCCGGATATCGAAGCAGGTTTGGCTACCCTCAAAGAAATGATTTCGGAAAACTCCTTGATCGCATTGTCTCAGGTAGAATTATTGGGGCCGAAAGCACTTCCCCTGGAAGATGCGGTAAGGCTTAAGGCTTATGCGGGGATCGATCCGCTCCTGAGTTTTTACGCCCGTTCTGCTTTGATCAGTATGGGCCGGCTACCGATCGGGAAATTGTATTCGGCGGAACAACGGCGGGAAATCGCCAAAGGATACA
>CAZKPE010000268.1:3764-5370 GCA_964554545.1 uncultured Lewinella sp. | reverse complement strand
AGAAGGCGGCGGTCAGGGCCCGGATCAGCAGCAACTGCGCCAGGCACATCTCCTTGTGGGGCGGCATGTCGAAGCCCCGCATTTCCAGTATTCCGAGGCGGCCGGTGGCGGTATCAGGGCTGTACAGCTTATCGATGCAGAACTCGGCGCGGTGGGTATTGCCGGTCACGTCGATGAGCAGGTTGCGGAACAGCCGGTCGACCAGCCAGGGCGGCGGGTCGTCGTGGCGGTCGAGCTGGGCGAAGGCGATCTCCAGTTCGTAGAGTTGGTCGGGGCGGCCCTCGTCCACCCGGGGCGCCTGGCTGGTGGGCCCGATGAAGGCCGAGCTGAAGAGGTAGCTCAGTCCCGGGTGGTTCTGCCAGAAATTAACGAAGCTCCGCAGCAGGTCGGGGCGGCGTAGCAGGGGGCTATCCTTCGGCGTCGTCCCGCCCAACGTGATGTGGTTGCCGCCGCCGGTGCCGGTGTGGCGGCCGTCGAGCATGAATTTGTTGGTGCCCAGCTTGCTTTCCTTCGCCAGGTCGAAGAGCCGGTCGTAGTTGTGTACCAGCTCGCGCCAGCTTTTCGCCGGTTGGGCGTTGACCTCCACCACGCCGGGGTCGGGGGCGACAACGAGTTTGGTCAGCCGGGGGTCGCTGGGCGGGGCGTAGCCCTCCAGGATGATGGGGAGTTGCTGGTCCTTGGCTACTGCCTCGATGGCGTTCAGCAAGTGGAGAAAACTCTCGCTGCTTTCCAAGGGGGGAAGGAAGAGATAGAGTTTGCCCTGGCGGGGCTCACAGGTGAGGGCGGTTTTAACGAGGTGCGGGGTGCGGGGTACGGTCGAGGCGTTGTACGCCGAGTATGATTCTTCCGGGCGCGGACGCAGGTGCGATGTGGACGGGGAAACTAAAGGCTCCGGAGACTCCCCATAATCCGGCAGATCCGGCAGTTCTTCCTGCGGACTGGCGGCCAGTTCAGCAAATTTTCGCTCGGGGCTTTCGACCAGCAGCCGATCGAGGGGCAGGCGGAGTCCGATCCCGCTGTTGCCGGGGAGTAAAAAGAGGTGCTCCCGCTTGAATTCCCAGCGACTGCTGACCCACTTTCCGTCATTGTGGTTGAAGGCCAGGGGGAGAACATAGCCCTTGGGTTTATCCAGTCCTACGTCGAGCAGCTCGTTCAGCGTGCGGCGTTCGAGTTTGTCGGCCGGGTCGATCTTTCGGGGGTCGATGTTGACGGGCAGATTGCCGGTCTCCCAGAGGAAGTAGAAGGTGTCTTCGTAGGCGGGTTGGGCGTTATCGGCGGGGAGGTCCAATCGCTCGGCCAATGCTTTGGTGAAGGCTTCGGCGCGGGCGGCATCGGCTCCGTAATCCTCGGTGGGGTTAGCGAAGAGGTTGGGTTCCTTCCAGAGGGGCTGCCCGTCTTCCCGCCAGTAGATGGCGTACTGCCAGCGCGGCAGGGGCTCGCCGGGGTACCATTTTCCCTGCCCCTGATGGATGATGCCGCCGGGGGCGAATTCGGCGCGGAGTTTCTCGGCCAGGGTGTAGGCCAGGCGGCGCTTGTCGGGGCCGTCGGCGTCCTCGTTCCACTGCTCCGACTCCATATCGTGGTCGCTGACGAAGGTAGGCTCGCC
>CAZKPE010000268.1:0-3664 GCA_964554545.1 uncultured Lewinella sp. | reverse complement strand
GCATCCAGTCCGACCCAGCCCGCACCGGGCAGGTAGACCTCGGCCCAGGCGTGGAGGTCGGTGAAGTCCTGATCGGGTCCGTTGGGGCCGTCGAGCACCTTCTCATCGGGGGTCAGCTGCACGAGGTAGCCGGAGACGAAGCGGGCGGCCAGTCCGTAGTGGCGCAGGATCTGCACGAGTAGCCAGGCCGAGTCGCGGCAGGAGCCGTTGCGGCGCTCCAGGGTGGTCTGGCAGCTCTGTACGCCGGGTTCCATGCGGACGTTGTAGTGGATGTCGGTGGCCAGTTGCTGGTTGAGGCGGACGAGCCAGCTGACGGTGGGCTCCCCTTCTAGCGCCGGCTGGTTAGCGGGGTCGGCGACCCATTCTTCCAGAAGCTCACTCTGCTCTGCGATTTCCAGGTAGGGGGTCAATTCTTTCTGCAGCTCTCCGGCATAGCTGAAGGGTACCCGTTCGGCGTAGTCCTCTAGGAAGAAATCGAAGGGGTTGATCGTGATCAGGTCGGCAATCACCTCCACGTCGATCACCAGTTTATTGACCTTTTCGGGAAAGACGACCCGGGCCTGGTAATTGCCGAAGGGGTCTTGCTGCCAATTGATGAAGTGGGGTTCCGGCTTGATTTTGAGACTGTAGGCCACAATGGGGGTGCGGGCGTGGGGGGCCGGGCGCAGGCGGATGATCTGGGGGGAAAGCTCGACGGGGCGATCGTAGCCGTAGGCGGTGTGGTGGCGGAGGGCTACTCGGGTGGGCATATGGAATTGAGAATTTAGAATTTAACAAGGTACGATTGGGAATCGGTCGAGGAGCTGCGCTCCGAGGTGTTCGAGGACCTCCGGTCCGAGGGGGAGGCTCACCGCAGATGTACGCGGATTGTTCTTCGCGGATTTACTTCGTAGCTGCTACGCGGTGAACGCGGATTACAGTGCGACTTTGCTCGCCGCGCTCGTCTGAACCACAGACGGGGCACGGATTACTTCACGGATAGGGCGGCAATCCCCCCGTCGCAGTACCTTACCTAGCCTATGGAAACACCACCCGGCCTCTTCACCCAGTATTCCGTTCCGGAGGGGACGCTCGACGAAGTATTCAGTGACTTTTCGGGAGCCTACGGGAGGTACCCCGAAATCCGCCGCGCTTTCGACGAGCTGCACGCCGGCGATTTTCAGCGGCTGAACGAGAGCGCCAAGCTAAGTTTTCTGAATCAGGGTATTACCTACGCGGTCTACTCCGAAGAGGGGGGCGGCCGCGAAAAAGTCTTTCCCTTCGATCTCTTCCCCCGCGTCATCGCCGCCGAAGAATGGGTTAACCTACAACAGGGATTGGAGCAGCGTAACCAGGCCCTCAACCTTTTCTTGGGGGACGTATACGGAGAGCAGGCCATCCTGAAGGAGAAGATCGTACCCGAAGAACTCATCCGCAGCAGCGCCCACTACGTGCCGGCCATGGAAGGCTTCCGACCGCGGGGCGATATCTATACCCACATCTGCGGTACCGACTTGGTGCGCCACACCGATGGGAACTTCTATGTGCTGGAGGATAACCTGCGCAGTCCCAGCGGCGTCAGCTACGTGCTCTCCAACCGGGAGGCGATGCGGCGTACCCTCTACGGGATGTTCCGGGAGGTACCGGTGGAGGCCGTTAACGAATACCCGGCCATGTTGCTGCAGACACTGCAGTCGGTGGCCCCGCCGTCGGACGGACAGCCCCGCTGCGTCGTATTGACCCCCGGCCCCTTCAACTCGGCCTACTACGAGCACAGTCTGCTGGCCCGCCTGATGGACTGCGACCTGGTCGAGGGCCCCGACCTCTACGTCGACGACGATACCGTCTACCTGAAAACCATCAATGGCAGGCAGCGGGTCGACGTCATCTACCGCCGCATCGACGATGCTTTCCTGGACCCGGAGATGTTCCGCCCCGAAAGCATGCTCGGCGTGGCTGGGCTGATGCGCGCCTACGCGAAGGGGAGGGTGACTATCGTGAATGCCCCAGGTACCGGCATCGCCGACGACAAGGCCATCTGCGCTTACGTGCCCGATATGATCCGCTTCTACCTCAAGCAAGAGCCTATCATCAGTAACGTGCCGACCTACATCTGCGGCCGCCCCGAAGACCTGCAATACACCCTGGAGTACCTGGCCGAACTCGTCGTGAAGCCCGTAGATATGTCCGGCGGCTACGGCGTGATGATCTGTGATGAACTGAACCAGGCGGAACTGGGCGAGCTGGCCGAAAAGATCAAGGCCGACCCCCGCAACTTCATCGCCCAGCCGAAGATCATGCTCTCCACCCACTCGACCTACATCGAGGACGAGAACCGCTTCGCCCCTCGCCACATCGACCTGCGCACCTTCACCCTGCTCGGGGCCGACCAGACCCGCGTGCTGCGCGGTGGACTCACCCGCGTGGCCCTTCGCAAGGGTAGCCTGATCGTCAATTCCAGCCAGGGCGGCGGCAGCAAGGACACCTGGGTCATCTGTTAAACGAAACTATGCTCGCCCGAATCGCCTCCACCCTTTACTGGACCGGCCGTTACCTCGAACGCTCCGAACACCTGGCCCGCTACCTCCGCGTGCAGTACTTCAGCATGCTCGACGCGCCGATGAGCCAGAGTAAGGACTTCATCCTCAAGTCTATCCTCAACATGTACGGTAGTCAGACCGAAGGGGAAGAAAAACTGGTCGAAGCCGAAGTACTGAAGCGAGTCGGTATGGACTACGCCGAGTCTTCCAGCATCCGCTCCACCATCCGGGCCGCCCGGGAGAATGCCGGCAGCGTCCGCCACATCATTTCCACCGAGCTTTGGGAGGCCATCAACACCTTCTACCAGAACAGTCACCGCACCGACCCCGACGACTTCGCCGCCCGCGGACTCTACGACTACACCTTCGACGTAGGCCGGCAGTGCGCCATCATCCGCTCGCGTATTCACGACACCCTGCTCCACGATCAGGCCTGGGTGTTTATGAAACTGGGCATTCATTTGGAACGGGTCGCCCAGGTCATCCGCATCATCAATAGTAAACTGGCCGACGCCGACATCATCGCCGGCCCGGCGGGCGACGACGAGAACAAGGTCCTGAAGCGCTACCAGCATACCGTCCTCCTCAAGGTCGTAGAGGGCTTCGACATGCACCGCCGCGCCTACCAGCGCCGGCAGACCCGCCGTACCACCCTCGAGTTTCTCATCGGCCACCCGGAGTTCAGCCGCTCGGTCACCTACAATATGCAGCGCATCTGCGATCTCCTCACCCGACTGCACGGCGGCGAAAATACCCGCGACAGCCTCCAATTTCGCGCCGGCAAACTCTACGCCTACTTCCGCTACCTCGACTACGACCAGATCAGCGCCGAACCGATCGAAGCGCTGAACGAGGCGCTCCGCGAAGTCTACGCCCTGCACGATGAGATCGACAGGACCTACTTCAATCCCGTCGACATTCCAGCAGCACCGTCACTGGAACAAACTCAATCGCAATCTCAAACGCAAATCTAAATTTTGGAATCTGGGGACTGCGTCCCCAGCTAAAAAGATGCTTCCTCCGGAAGCGGCAATCCGTGCAATAATCCGTGCCAATCCGTGCCATCCGTGGTTCTTCCTAAACGAGCGTAGCGAGCAAGGCCACAAAGCAATCCGCGTTGTATCCGCGAAAACTAATCCGCGCAC
>CAZKPE010000267.1:1839-5385 GCA_964554545.1 uncultured Lewinella sp. | reverse complement strand
GTCGAGATCGAAGTGCTCGATCAGGCGCAGCAGCTTCTGGGTGTACTGCGGGTCGCGACTGTATCCGCTGCGGCCCAGGGCGGCGATCCACTGCTGGTGGTTGACGCTTTCGCTGGCCAGCTCCGGGAAGCGGCGGCTGATGTATTCGCTGTGGTCGCGCCAGCTGCTCCAGGCGTTGTCGAAGCGCTGGTCGCCGGCGGCGGTGCGGAAGTGGTTGTTATCCTGACGCGCGACGGCCGCGGTGCCGGCCTCACTGTCGAGCAGGGCCATCGCCATCTTGGCGGCGGCGGGGATGGCGTACTTCTCCTCTTCGGTGCGGGCCACCCGGGTGAAGCGCTCGACATAGCGCCGCACGGCCTGCTCCTCGTACCGCCTGACCGTCCAGGTCGGCGCGGCCGGAGTGCTTGCGGTAGAGCTGCCGGGCAGCATGCTAAGGGTAGTCGTTTGACTAGCGGGGTCAGCATCCCTGGGTGCAGTCATGCCAGCCGTACTTACGCCAACGCCCTCGGCACCCATACTTACGGTAACGTCGATTTGCTTCTGGCTGAAGACGAAAATCGCCAGGCCGATCAACCCGATTCGGAACCAGGTCAACCGCAGCCGACCCATCCAGCTTGGCGGGATGTACTCGGTATGCGCGGCCCGGTGGCGGGCGGAGGTGAACAACTGCGAACTGCGCAGCCAGAGGCGCCGGCCAAGCAGTCGCCAGTTGATGGTGATGACTTTATCGGTATCGGCACCGGAGGCCGGGGGAGTGGAGCGGGACATATGCGTTCTGTTTTTTGCAACCTCGCCGGGCGTACCGGCTGGTTACAAATATAGAACACTTTGTTGGATTTTGTCAATTAAAACAAACAAAAAATAGTTTTCGTCTTTAATTAGCCGTGTTCGGCCGGCCGCAACAGGATCCGGATCGGTGACCCGTCCGACCCGGTGATTTTTAGCGGCAAGCAGATCATTTCATAATCCCCCTCCTCGATCCGGCGCAGGTCAACCCCTTCGATGATCCATACCTCAGCCCCCATCAGTGCCCGATGTGTCTGGGGGTTGCCGGAGTAAAACGGACCGACCGACAGGTAGTCGACCCCGACCAGTTGTAGCTTCTTTTTAGCGAGGTAGCGGGCGGCTTCGGGTCCGATGCCCCGGTAGTTTTTGTCGAAGGGGTCCTGCAGCCAGAGCCCGCGATCGCTGTTGGGGGTGCGTAGGAGAAGGCGCTCTCCGGTCTGCAGGGGGCGGGTCCGTTTTTCGTAGTCCTGAATCTGCTCCGGCGTTACCTCGTGGGGGGTGTCGATGGCGGCGATACGTACCGGTCCGAGTCCTACGTTTACCGGGAACCGACTCACATCAATGCCCTCCGCCAGAAAGTGATTGGGCGCGTCCATGTGTGTACCGCTGTGGGCGCTGAAGTGGAGCATCGTCACCCGGGCGCTATCCCCACAATGGATGCAGCTCAGTTCATCGAAGCTCGTTATGGGCTGCCCCGGCCAGCCGGTCATGCCCTCGAAGATGGGGTAGGTCACGTCGGTCCACCCCTGGTACCATTCACTCATGCAGTCGTAGATTTCATTTGGCAGCCACTAAAGCCCGTACCGCGGCGAAGGTTTCGGATTTGGCTAACTTACTCGCCATTCTCACCGCTTCCACATGCCGATTTCCCCCCCGGACCACCGCCGCTACTGGCGCACCAATTTGCGCTACCTCGCCGTCCTGCTCACCATCTGGTTCGTCGTCAGCTTCGGTTGCGGCATCCTCCTGGCCGAGCCACTTAACGCTTACTACATTGGCGGTGCCCCCCTGGGCTTCTGGTTCGCTCAGCAGGGAAGTATTTATGTCTTCGTCGTCCTCATTTTCGTCTACGTCTATCTAATGAATCGACTGGATGAGCGGAGTGGGGTGGGGGAAGGGGAGTAGATTCGCGACACCCCGCACCCCGCAACTAACCCCTTACACCCCCTTCCCCATGCCCGTACAAACCTGGACCTACCTCATCGTCGGTGCCACCTTCCTCCTCTACATCGGTATCGCCGTGTGGGCCCGGGCCGGATCGACGAAGGAGTTTTATGTGGCCGGCGGCGGGGTGCACCCGGTAGCGAACGGGATGGCCACGGCGGCCGACTGGATGAGCGCGGCCAGCTTCATCAGCATGGCGGGCATCATCAGCTTCGCGGGCTACGACGGGGCGGTCTACCTCATGGGCTGGACGGGGGGCTACGTCCTGTTAGCCTTGTTACTGGCTCCCTACCTACGCAAGTTCGGTAAGTTCACCGTCCCAGACTTCATCGGCGATCGCTACTACTCCAATGTCGCGCGCACGGTAGCCGTGATTTGCGCCATCGTGGTCAGTTTCACCTACGTGGCGGGGCAGATGCGGGGGGTAGGGCTGGTTTTCAGCCGCTTTCTGGAGGTGGAGATCAACACCGGGGTGTACATCGGTACCGTGGTGGTCTTTTTCTACGCCATTTTGGGGGGCATGAAAGGGATCACCTACACCCAGGTAGCGCAGTACTGCGTGCTCATTTTCGCCTATATGGTGCCGGCAATCTTCATCTCGCTTCAGATGACCGATAATGTCATCCCCCAGCTCGGCTTCATCGGGGAGGTGAACGATGGGTCGGGGATGATGCTCCTCGAAAAGCTGGACCGCCTGCACACCGAACTGGGCTTCGCCGAATACACCTCCGGCACCAAGTCGACCATCGATGTCTTCGCCATCACCCTGGCCCTCATGGCGGGTACGGCGGGGTTGCCCCATGTGATCGTTCGCTTCTTCACGGTGCCGCGGGTAAAAGATGCGCGGATCAGTGCGGGCTGGGCATTGTTATTCATCGCCATTCTCTACACTACGGCTCCGGCCATCGCGGCATTTGCGCGCACCAATCTTATTACCACCATCAATGAGCAGGCCAACGCGGAACTCCCCGAGTGGTTTGGAAAGTGGGAAGAAACGGGGCTGGTGCAGTGGACGGACGTAAATGCCGACGGGAAGTTGCAGTACCGGCCGGGGGAGGTGGGCGGCGGCGCGCAGGTGCAGGGGGAGTCGGGAAATGAAGTGTATATCGACCGGGACATCATGGTACTAGCCAACCCGGAGATTGCGGGACTACCGGACTGGGTCATCGCACTGGTGGCGGCGGGCGGACTGGCGGCGGCCCTCTCTACGGCAGCCGGTCTGCTGCTGGTCATCTCCACCGCCGTGAGCCGCGACCTGATGCGCAAGCAGATCAAGCCCGAGATGAGCGAGGCCGAGGAGCTCTGGTGGGCCAGGGGAGGAGCGGCAGCAGCGGTACTCGTAGCGGCTTACTTTGGGGTCAATCCACCGGGCTTTGTAGCGGCAACCGTGGCCCTGGCTTTCGGACTGGCGGCGGCCAGCTTCTTCCCGGCCATCGTGCTGGGCATCTTCGACAAGCGGATGAACCGGCAGGGGGCCATCAGCGGTATGGTCGTCGGCATCCTGCTGATGTTCGGCTATATGGCGGTATACCGGCTCGGCTGGTTCGTGGAGGAGCTGCCGGGGCCGGAAAACTGGTGGTTCGGCATCAGCCCGGA
>CAZKPE010000267.1:0-1739 GCA_964554545.1 uncultured Lewinella sp. | reverse complement strand
AACGACGAGCTGCTGATCCTGAGCGTCAGTCACCGAATCGACTATTACGAAGTGCCGGAACGCAGCGACGAGGAACAGGACATCTACGACCGGATCGAGGGCCTGGAAGATCGCCGACGCCGCCTGGAAACCGAACTTATCATCGCTAAGGAGGAAGAACAACTGCTGAAGGCGAACCGCGACCTCTCCGGCAGCGAAACCGGACTGGACGCCGAAGACCTGGAACGCGGCGTCCGCTTTCACCGCGAACGGATCACCGCGATCCAACTGACCTACCTGGCCCTGAGCGATAGCTTGCGAGCGATAAAGGAGGACCGGGAACTGCTACAGAAGCAACTGGCCGAACTGGGTAAGGACCGCGAACAACCCGCCACCTCCGAGGTCGTCATCGTGCTGGAAGCCGACCGCGAACTGCGCACGGAACTGGAACTGAGCTACCTCGTCGCCGACGCCGCCTGGACCCCCAGCTACGACGTGCGGGTAGCCGACATCAGCCAGCCGATCGACCTGCGGTACCGCGCCGAGGTCCGTCAGCAAACGGGGGAGGACTGGACCGACGTGCAGCTCACCCTCTCTACGGGAGACCCGACGATCTCGGCCGAGGCCCCCGAGCTGCGGACCTGGCGCATCCGCCCCGGCCAGCGGCCCCCGGTGTATACGGAGCGGGAAATCAGACGGCCCGTCGCCGACATACGAACGGTGACCGGAAAGGTGACCGACGCGGAGGGAATGCCCCTGATCGGGGCGAGTATACAGGTACCCGGCTCCACGACCGGAACGGTGACCGACCTGGACGGAAACTACGAGATCGCACTTCCCGAAGGCGCGGAAGAACTGACCCTGAGCTACCTCGGCTACGAATCGAAAACGGTCGATATCGTGGGGGGTGAAATGGATCTGAGTCTGGAAGAGGATGTTAGTCGCCTCGATGAAGTAGTCGTCGTAGGCTACGGCGTGACGGATGGCCTACAGGGTCGGGTCGCCGGCGTCAACATCCCCGACCGCGACTACGCCCGCCGCAAGCAGCAGCAGGACCGTACCCCCGTCCCCACCCAGACCGTCCGCCGCGCTACCACGGTCACCTTCGCCATCGAACTACCCTACACCATCCCCTCCGATGGTAAGGAGCGGAGCGTGGCCATTCAGCGTTATTCCGTGCCGGCCGACTACCGCCACCTGGCCGTACCGAAGCGGACCGAAGACGTCTATCTCTCCGCTGTCGTGCGCGACTGGGAGCGCTTCGACTTCATCAGCGGCACGGTACAGCTCTTCTTCGACGGCACCTACCTGGGCGATGCGTTTCTGGACGTTGACAAAACCGCGGATAGCCTTGTCTTCTCCCTCGGGCGTGACCCCGGCGTGGTGGTAAGCCGGGAGGCCGATACCGACTACCGGAAGCGGGGCGGTCTTCTAGGCAGCAAGCGGGTGGAGAGCATGGGCTGGACGATCGCCGTACGCAACACCAAATCGGTACCCATCGACCTGACCGTGATCGACCAGGTACCGGTCAGCGGAGACAGCCGCATCGACATCGACGCCGACATCCCGGATACCGCCGACTACAACGAGGAGACCGGGAAAGTCCGCTGGCACCTTACCTTGCCTCCCGCCGAGGAACGCAAATTCGCCTTCGGCTACGAGATCAAATTTCCCGACTACGTCCAAGTCTATATCGAATAGCCCCTCCCACCACGACGCGGACGGCGCAGCCGGCCAAGCAGAGCCGCAAATTTTCAATT
>CAZKPE010000266.1:0-5432 GCA_964554545.1 uncultured Lewinella sp. | reverse complement strand
ACATTGTAGCGCCCGAAGCGGGAGCCATCCATCTTCGATACCCCCGCCACGAAGGGGACCAGCGCCTTCACGATGGGCAGGAAGCGGGAAGTGATGAGCGCCGTAGCTCCGTATTTACGGTAAAAGGCGTGGGCCCGCACGTAGCTTCGCCGGTCGAGCCAGCTGAAGCGCTCGAAGAGGACCGGCCCCAGTCGCCAGCCCAGGCGGTAGCCCGTCCAGGCCCCCAGACTAGCCGCCACGATGAGCAAGACGGATACGCCGATGGGGTGCAACAGCCCCCCCGCCGCCAGTACACCCACCGCGAAGAGCAGCCCGTCGCCCGGGAAGAAGGGGGCCAGGGGGAAGAAGGCCGTCTCGGTGTAGAGCACGCCGGCCAGGAGGCCATAGGTAGCGACCGGGTAAGCCAGGGCGGCCTCGCGGAGACTGTCGTCGAGGTGGAAGAAGAATTCGACTAATTCGCCCATGGGGGGAAGGTACGGGTCATTGAGTTCAACTAGGTTCACCGCAGATTTCGCGGAGGTATGCGCGGAGGTATGCGCGGAGTCACGGATTACACTTCTCTGCGAGACCTCTGCGCATACCTTAGCGCCCTCAGCGTTGAACTACTCGGCTTTACACAAAGAGCAAAATCAAAGTAAGCACCAATCCGGCAGCACTGAAGTACAACCCCTTCCGCAAAATCTTACTCCCCGGCATGAACATCCAGAAGGCCGAGACGACGAAGAAGAGCAGGGCCGTCCCGAAGACAATGTTAAAGTAGTACAGCGGGTCCTTGGTATTGGCCTTGTGCAAGTGGGTCATTTGCTTCATCACGTAGGGCAGCTCCTTCACGGTATGCACGGCCGCCCCACTCGCCGCATTATAGGAACCGCCGGGGAAGTAGATCGTTTCCCCCTCCGTCCGCTCCACGCTGAAGTTTTGGATGCGCAGCACCTTGCCGGCTTCTTCCGGGGATAGGCCCGCCGCGATCTGCCGCTCCTTCACCACTTCCTTTTTCAAAAAGTCGGTATTCCGGAAGATCAGCACCACCCCGCTGATGGCGTAGACGGCCATGATGCCGGCCAGGAAGAAGCCGAGGTAGCGGTGCCAGATGCGTGCGCTCATATATTACCTTATTTAGACGGTGTAAAAATAAGGCGGGTTATGATAACCGTTGGCCGGTTTGGCTACCGCACCGCAATCCGCCCCCCCACGGTATTTCCCCCAAACTCGGGAGCATACATACACTGTATCCGCCCCAGTCCATTGCTAAAGTCTCCGGCATAGGTAGCAAACAGGTCGTACTCCAGCACGTAGCTACCCTTCGGCAGTTGGTCGATGAAGAAGTTGGTCGCCAGGTCGCCGGGGGCCTGGTAGTAGCCCAGTCCGCCGGAGTAGCGGTAGGTACTCAGGGCATCGACGGGCTCGAAAGTGGCGGCGCGGCGGTCCTTTAGGTGGACGTAGTCCAGCTCGCGGTCGCTCGTGATCGTCAGGCGTACGGTTACGCGGTCGCCGGGGCGCAGGGGCTGGTCGGCATCGATCGGCACGAGCCGGCCGCCCTCCTTTCGATACAACTCACGGCTCAGACTCAGGGGGCCTTTCTCGCTTGCTTCCACCAGCTCGGCGGGGGCGGTGTATTGCCAGAAGATGCCCCCCCAGACCAGGTCGTTGCCGGGGTTTTTCAGTCGGACGGTCGCCAGATCGGAGGTCACCTCATCACCCCCTACCCGGACGGTGAAGCTGCCCGTCGCGGCTTCCGCGTTCTCCTGCTGGGCGCGTACTCGGGAGCCGAGTTCTTTGCCGACGGAACCGGACCAACTCGCTTCGAGGGGCTGGGGGTCGTCGTTGACGGTGAATCGGCCCTCCTCCGCCTGCAGCAGGGCGTATACGGCGGCGGCGGTCGCTTTCGTGGTCGGCCAGCGGTTGGTGCGCTTGTTGCTCAGTAGCCAGAGGCGCATCTCGTCCAGTTCCTCCGGGCGGGGGTCGATGCGGCGGAAAGCTTCCAGGATGCGGGTGTGGGTCTCGATCGGCAGGTTGCTCCAGCGGTAGCCCCGGCCGTACTTCCAGTACATTCCGAATTCGTCGCTCTGCAGGGCACGTTCCCGTAGGCTGGCGATCACCTTCGTGCCGATCCCGTCACCGGTAGCATGACCGGCCAGGGCGATGAGGGCCTGTTCGTAGAGATCATACTGTAACCACTCGGCGAAGGCGCGCTTTTGGAAATAGGCCAGAGCCTCCGACCTTTTCGATGATGCCGCACCGCTCATCGCCCGGGCGTAGAGGTAGTGCACCTGCAGGGAGGAGGGGCGGTAAGTCGCCAGTAGGTCGTCATCCTCCTCGGCCCGATCCCGCAGTTTTCGGTAGTCCTCGGCTAATTGGCGGTCCAGGTAGCCAACGGCTCCCTCGGTGATGCGGTCGACGGTCGCGGTAGCCGTGGCGTCGAGCACCCCGAGCTGCCGCATCCGGGCGAAGGTCTCGACCACGTACTGCGTCATATAGCGGTTGGAGGGGCCGCCGGGGAACCAGCTGTAGGCCCCGTCGTTCTCCTGGCGGGCGGCGAGTTTGGCGAGGGCGGCGGACTGCTCTTCGGCCAGCTTCTTCAGTTGGAACAGTTCGGCGATCCGGGCGCGCTGCCGGGTTTCCGACTGGGCCTCCCGCACCCAGGGGGTTTCGGTGAGCAGAGCATTTTTGAGGCTTTCATTCTTCTCCAGTTCGCTCAGCAGGGCGGTGGAGTCGGCCTGCCAGCGGCGGAACACCTCTTCCAGTACCGGTTTGGCCGCTACGGTGGCGTAGGCCAGTTGGTTGGCGAAGTAGCGATTGGCCAGCTGCTCGGTGCAGTCGTAGGGGTACTCCATCAGGTAGGGCAGCGCCTTCAGGGCCAGCCAGGCGGGGTTGGTGGTACTCTGCAGGGTGTAGCCCACCGACTGGAGAGCCGGATCGATGTCCGTCAGCTGGTCGATGGTGATCTTCTTCCGGTCCTTGCGCCGCAGATAGAAGGGACGACTGACGGTGATCAGCGTCCGGTCGGACAGCACGGGCACCACATTAGCTTCCCCGTCGCTGAAGTTGGTGCTACGGGCGATGATGCGGTAGCCCACGGGACCGCGCAGGCTTGCCCCCTCGGGGATGGATAGCCTGAAGCGGGCGGTCACCGATTCTTTCGCGGGTATTTGCTGGATGTTCTCCATCATGCTTGCACCTGCCCCGATAGCTATCGGGGCGCCCAAGGCAAAATCGGTGATGGGCTCGTCGGTTTCCGGGTTATAGAGCTCCAGGCTGACCTCGACCGGCATATTTTCTTCGGTCATATTCGATACCCGGGCGGTGAGCTCGATCTCGTCACCCTCACGGAAAAAGCGGGGCACGTTGGGCAGTACCATAAGCTCCTTCTGGGTAACCACTTCGCGTTCGGAGATGACGTAGCGCACCTTTTCGTCGTGGGCGAAGAGGCGGAACTTCCAGGCCGTCAGGGCTTCGGGGCTGGTGAAGCTCACCTGCAGACTACCGTCGGGGCCGGCCGTCAGTTCGGGTAGCCAGAAGGCGGTTTCCTGTAGGTTGGTCCGGATTTGAACGGGGGCCTGGTCCGTTTCCGATTCATTGTAACCCGGCGGGGGGGGAGGGGGCGGCGGAGCGCTGGTGCTGACATTTGCTGTATCATCAACGGATTCTTCTTCTACCATCGCATCCATTTCGGGAGCGGCGTACTGAAGCCGGGACACTCCCCGCATACGGATAGCTCCACCGAATGCTTTGGCGTTTCCACGCTGGCCCATGTTCAAATAAGGTAGTCCCGGAAGCTGCTCGTTCTTCCTATCGGACGTCGGCCGCAGACTCCGTCCCCCCACCGAGCCGAAGGTCGAAGTGCGCGCCAGTCCCCGCCCGCCGTAGAAGTCGGGATAGGGATTGAAGGCCCACCCCTGCCCGGGGAAGAGCTGGTCCAGGCTGGCGTCGTACATCGTGGCCAGGGCGGTCGCGGCGGCGGGTTGTTCGTCTTCGCCGCGTAGAGTGAGGGTCCAGCGTTCCGGGGTGCCGGGGCGGAGTTTGTCGCGGAAGGTGGCGTAGGTGACCTCGAGTTTCTTATTCTCCCAGTCCAGGTTGAAGCGGGCCTCCGCGCTGAGGTAGCGGTTCAGGCGTACGGTGGCGAAGGCGAACTGCAGTCCGCCGCGGTCTGCTTCGGTCGGGGTGTAAGTGAAGTCGATGCGGCCGTTGCTGCTCGCCCGGTCGGTGGTGGCACCGCGCCGACTTTCCCAATGCGTCAGGATGAGCGGCAGGTCGACGGCGGAAAGCAGGGTGAGCGTGAGGGGCCGACCGACCTCTACTGTTTGCTCGCTACCGTGCAATATGTACAACTCACCCGCCGGCAATTCCCCGTCGGTGGCATTGTAGACGGCAAAGGTGGAGGGGTCGCCGGCCGTTCCATCCGGGTAGCTCCACTCGATGCGGTAGTGGCCGGTGGGCAGGTCGGCGGGAAGTTGCAACCGGTCGAGGGGTTGATCTACGGTCACCTGCCGTTCGATGACTGCCTCGCCGGTAGCGGGCCATTCCCGTACTTCCGGCACGGGGGCGTAGGCTAGGTTCGGAAAGTTGCGGGCGAAGGCGCGGGGCTCGATCACCGGGCGGTCGGGCGCTTCCCAGCTGCGCTCCAGCAGGGCGGCGTTGGGTTTGGTGACGGGCACGATCCGCAACTGTACCGTCAGACTGGTATCCGCGGTCGGCATGGCGATGCGGAGCGACAGGCTGTCCCGGCGGTCGATCAACTCCCGTTCCGGCTGGATGATGATGGCGGGGCGGTCGCCGATCAGTCCGAAGGCGGCGGTTGCTTCGTGGGTTTCACCGGTGCCGTCGGCCACGTCCGTTTCCACGACGAAGCGGTAGCTGCGGTAGCCCCCCGTGCTCAGGGTGGCGCTGGGGGTGAAGTCGAATTGGAAGCTGCCGTCCTCCCCGGTTTCGGTGGTTCCGCTGGCAACCAGTTCGCGGTCACCGCCGCCCCCGCCACCGAAGTAGTAGCGCCAAAATTGCTCCTCGATGAAAATGCGGTAATTGACGCGGGCGTCGGTCACGGGGGGGCCGGCGTAGGTCTCGGCCGTTCCTTCGATGGTGGTGGCGATTCCCCGGCGGGCGGCGGGCGGGGCGGTGAGTTCGACCCGGAAACGGGGGCGCTTATATTCTTCGACGCGGAAGGCGGTATTCCCGTTTTCAGTTTGGATGCTGAAGTTGCCGGTCAGCCCCCCCTCCGGGAGCGTGAAGCTGGTGTGGAAGCGACCGTAGGCATCCGTCGTTACCGATTCGGTGGCTACCTCCTGGTAGTTCGCGTCACGGAGCCGGACCGTCAATTCGGCATTCTTCAGGATGGACGGCATCCGATCTTCGTCCAGCTCGTAGCGGAGTCCGTAGACGTACACCCGCTGTCCCGGGCGGTAGAGGTTGCGGTCCAGCAGGAGGGTGGTGTACTG
>CAZKPE010000265.1:2373-5446 GCA_964554545.1 uncultured Lewinella sp. | reverse complement strand
GACCCATGCGGATCGACTGGCGCAACCACCTCATCAACTTCGTCCTCGTCGTACTCAGTATTCTACTGGCCTTTCAGCTGGAGCGCTGTGGCAGTAATGCCCGGGAAGACCGACTGGTCGCGGCCCACTTGGCGGAGATCGTGGAAGAAACGGAATTCAACCAGAAGCGGATCACCGAAACCCTGGCGAACATGGAGGAGAGTGGGAAGCAGTTGGATACCCTGCTGGACCTCATTCACACTACCGACCGGGTAGCGGAGATCAACCAGCGGATGTTCCGGGCCATGCAGGTACCGGGCATCTACCTGAAGCAGACGGCCTATAACTCCTTCGTGGAAACGGGCGACATCCGCTTCCTGGATGACTTCGAGCAGAAGGCGGAATTGGTAAGTTTGTACGAGTACTACGCCATCGCCGAATTGTACGGGGAGCTACTCGGTGATACCTACCAAAATGGCTTCTTCGACTACATTAACGCCGAACTGGATCTCTACCGCGCCCGTCCCGCCCCCATCGAGGTATACCGCGAACGCTCGTTCGTTAACGCTATGTCCAGCATTCGTTACTTCCTACGGCGCGCCGTGGCGATCCTGCAGCGGGACCGGGAGCGGATGGCGGGGTTTATCGAGCGGTATAATTAGCCAGGTACTCAGCGGCGGTCAATACTGGAAGAGCGCTGTGTTTATACCCCCTGGCATCGCGGGTAACGATCATATCCGCCCCAGCGGCGGTTGCGCAGGCATATTGATAAGCATCCTCAAAATCAGGTCCGCCGTCGCTGATAGCCTCGTCGATTTGGCGGTTGCCGGAAGGTGTTACTTCGCAGCGTATACGAAGCTTAGCCAATGTGCTACGAGCGTGTTTATCTCCGATCGCTTTCCGTAAAAAATAGGCTACGTTGACCATGCTGAGCGCCGAGGTCATAAGGGTAAGCTCGCCGCGATCGGCCAGAGAAAACAATCGGGTAGCGGCATCGGCATAAGGTTCCCGATCCAGCAGCCAGTCTAGAATGATGTTAGTATCAACGAATAGCTTGTCCACCTAAGCATATTTCTTCGATAGGTAGTCGTGCCATTCGTCTTTGGGGTCCGCCTCGGCGTCCTGATTGGGTATACGGGCGACACCGCGTAGGCTAGCGATGGAAGGACTGATAGGCACGTCATTCGCTGTTCCACCGCTACCAGTATAAGCCAACGTTAAGCGCAGGTGATTTTCGAAGATGGCTGACAGACTGGTACCGGAGCGTTTAGCAAACGTTTTTGCATCCCGAATAACCTCCGGATCAAGCGTCAGGGTAAGTTTAGTCGCCATATTACACGTACTATCTAGAATTTATGACACGTGCTGACTGAAAAGGTTCATCACTGCCTAACTTGTCCTTCGTGTCGTTCGCCCCCCTCACCTTCCGCTACCCCTGGCGCAGCTACCAGCAACGCATCCTCGACCGGCTGGACCGCTACCGCGAAGACCGCAAGATCCACATCGTCGCCCCGCCGGGGGCCGGAAAGACGAGTCTGGGGTTGGAGATCATCCGCCGCTTCGGAAAGCGGACAATGGTACTCGCGCCCAGCCTCACGATACGGGGGCAGTGGGCCAAGCGACTGGTGCAGGACTTCGGGGCCGACCCCGCCCGCATCAGCTTCGACCTGGACGCACCGGGGGAACTGACCATCGTCACCTACCAGGCCATGTTCGCCTACCACGAGCGGGCGGGCACGGAGGGGCTGGACTGGCTGGAACTCCTGGTCGTCGACGAATGTCACCACCTACGCCGGGAATGGTGGCGGGTGTTGGATGCCGTCACCGAACGCTACGAGCCGGAACTACTGGCCCTGACCGCCACCCCACCCTACGACGTCAGCGGCGTGGAATGGCGACGCTACCATTCCTTCTGCGGCGAGATCGACGAGGAGATCAGCATCCCGGAACTGGTGGCGAGCGGCGACCTTTGTCCACACCAGGACTTCCTCTACCCCATCTTGCCCCCACCCGGGGAGAGCCGGCTAATCGACGAGTGGCAGGAGCGCAAGGATCGGCTGCTCGAACTGGCCCGTACCCGCTCCGAACTCGCCTACTACCTCCGTGACCACCCCTGGCTACAGGAGCCGGAAACCCACTACGAAGCCATCTTCGAGCACCCGGAATACTTCACCGCGCTACTGAGTATGCTGCACGCCCAGGGCAGCGAGCCCCCCGCGCCGGCCCTTGGGGTACTGCACGGCGAGACGACCCTGGCCCCCAAACTGGACGACCACTGGCTCGCCATCTTCCTGGCCCGTGCCCTGCGGGAGGACGACTACTTCGCCCGGGACCGGGGCCGCGAACTCCTGCGCCCCTACAAACGCGCCCTCTCCGCCATGGGGGCCTGGCAGGATGGTAAGCTCCACCTCAGCGAAGCCCTCCCCCCGGCCCGGGGCGCGGAGGCCGACCAGCTCGAAAGCCCCCTCGCCAAACTGGAAGCCCTGACGGAGATCGCCGCCTTTGAGAGCGACTCCCTGGGCCGGGACCTCCGCATGGTCGTCCTCACCGACAATATCCACGCCGAATTCCTGCCCACTACCGAGCACGACCGCCGCCCCGTCACCAAAGTGGGTACCGTGCCCGTTTTCGAGGTGCTGCGGCGAGAGGAGGAAGCCGGGTACCGGGATAGACTCGGAGTACTCACCGGCTCTTTGGTCATTATCCCGAAAGCCGCCGAAAGTCGTCTGCTGGAGATCGCCTACGAAGCCCTGCCCACCGATCGGGTTATCGCCACCGCTCCCCTCTTTCCGGAATCGGCCTACGTGCAAATCGATGCCGGCACCCTGTCCAATACCCATACGGTAAGCTGGATCACCCAACTCTTCACGGAGGGGCTGATCGAGATCATCGTCGGCACGAAATCCCTGCTCGGGGAAGGCTGGGACGCGCCCATTATCAATAGCCTCGTATTGGCCAACCGGGTCGGCAGCTTCGTCCTCAGCAACCAGATGCGGGGCCGCGCCATCCGTACGGTCCGCGACCAGCCGGACAAGACGGCCAATATCTGGCACCCCATGGTCGTCCACCCGGAGGTGCGCCGGGGCGGACCCGA
>CAZKPE010000265.1:0-2273 GCA_964554545.1 uncultured Lewinella sp. | reverse complement strand
AGGCGGAGGCCCGCTACCGCTTGTTCCTGGTACACGCCAAGGGGGCAACCATGGCCGCGCTGGTGGTGGGAGTGGTGGCCGCCAGTTTGCTTTCACCGGGTGTTATACCAATTGTCGTCCTTTCGGTACTGGCTGTAGCTCCCGGGGCATACGCCTTTCGCTACTTTACCGGACTACGCGAGCGGGTTCGTCCCCGACTGCAGCGAAAGGACCGCAACCCCCACTTCGACCGGGAACTGCGGTTGCGGCCCTACCTGATCTATCCCCTACTGTTCAGTTTGCTGCTGTTACCGCTCGGGTTGATGGGTACCCTAGCGTTCTGGACCATCTATACCGGTTGGCTGGCCGCCTTCGCCATCTTTTCACCGGTTGCGGAACAGGAGCGGGTCCGCCGCCACCACGCCCTGCTGTCCGACGGCCGCGAACGGCTATTGCGCTACGGGCGGGCCCTGGCGGAGGCGCTGAATGGGGCCGAGCTATTTCATGATGTGGTCCCCGACCAACTCGCGCTGGAGGAGGAGGGCGACGAGCAGTTTCTCTACCTCTCCGGGGCCGAGCACCACGACAGTCAGTTGTTCGCTTCTAGCCTGGCCGAGCTGATGTCGCCGATCGAAAACCCCCGCTATCTGCTCCGCCTCACACTGCCGGACGACTGGACGCAGGGGGAATACTACCTGCCCGTGCCCGCCGCCCTGGGTCGCCGCCACTCGGCCGACTGGCTGGCCAAAGAATTGGGTGAACGGGTTGGCCACGACTTCGAGGTCATCTACACCCGCGAGCCCGCCGGTCGGCTCCATCTGCTCACCGCCCGCCTGCAGGCCAGTAGCAAATCCGAGGTGCTAGCACGGCGCGAACTTCTCTGGCGATGAACGAGCTGAACTACCTCCTCCCCCTCCTCCTGGTACTGCTCGTCGGCTGGCGGTTCCTCCGGCGCTTCCGGCAGGAGACGCGGCGGCAGCACATCCTCACCTGGCCCCGGGCTACGGCCGAGCTGGCGGGGGCGGAAGACGAACTCGTCATTGCCGCCCGCGACCGTCACGGCGTCCCGATTTTCTACCGCGCCGAACTGAACGCGCCGTATACCTTTTATGCTCGTGGCGAAAAGTATAGCGGCGAGCGACTGGCCCCCGAATTGCGGCGGTTCAATCCGGCCGAGGCGAAGGTTTTCCTGAGTGCACTCGGCCGGCAGCGGCGCTACGAGGTCACCTATAATCCGCAGGACCCCGCCGAAAATTACCTCACCGTGGGCCGCCCGCTGCTCACGAATGGCAAGCTGCTGGTCTTTGCGCTGATCGGGGTGGCGGTGCCGTTGGGACTATTGGCCCTTCCCTTTTGGTTGGACGGCTTAGTTGTTTTTGTGGTGGCCTTGTTCGTGGCTTGCTACTACACCTTTCAGCCGGTGTACGATCTGGGAAAGCTGCTACAGCCTACGCCGCCAATGGATGAGTTGCTGGAGCGTCTGGCCGAGGCCCACCAACCTAGCCAGTCTCCTCACGTTATCTACCCAAATTCCCGACGTACGTGACCGCCGAACTCCAACAGCACATCAGCCTCACCCCCGGCATCCAGGCGATGCTTCCCTTTTTATACGCCGCCTGGTCGGACCGCCACCTGAGCGTCGCCGAAATCCGCAGTCTGCGCAAGCAAGCCGCCAACCTGCCCTTCCTGACCGACACCGACAAACAGACCCTGCTCAAGTGGAGCGACCCGGCCCGCCCCCCCAGCCGCGAACGCTTTCAGCAGTGGCTCAGCAGCGGACGGGAAGCCGCCGAAGCCCTGCCCGGGGACCGCCCCGTGAGCCTGGCGGAATTGGGCGTTTGGCTCGGACTCAACGCGGAAGAAAGGCCGGAGGAACGCACCGACTTCTGGGCCGACCAACTCGAAGCCCTCAAGGAGCTCGAAGCCAATCTCGGCGGCGTACGCGAAGACACCTACCGCACCCTCTTCCCCCTTTACGACGAACGGGAGAAACTCTTCGAGGCCATCCGGGAGTCCAGCGTCGATCCGGAAGCGATCCAGGCCGTGCTCGACGGGAAGCACCGGGAAATGATCGAGCGGGTGAAAGAAATTTTACTGCGCCCTAGTTTCGAACGGCAAACCCTGCGCATCAAGGAAGACTACCGCAACCAAGTCCTGCGCTGGTGCAAGGAACTGGCCGAGGAAGGGATCGGCGCTCTCTCCTACCCCGAGGAATACGGTGGCCGGGACAGCATGGCCGCCTACGCCGCCGCCTTCGAGACCATCGCCTACCACGACCTGAGCCTGACCATCAA